>PNOF01000012.1 GCA_013824645.1 Syntrophus sp. (in: bacteria)
CTTCTTGGTCAGCCCTTTCAGCTCTTTGTATTCGGATGGAGTGATTCCGAAGGTGGCCTTTGATATCTCAGCGGTAAGGATCGAATAGTCCCGTTCGTTATCAATACCTCGCTCTTTCCATTCATCGGTAAGATTCTGGCGAATGGCAATACCCCGTAAACGCTTGTCAATCCAATCTTTTGGGTAACCCTTGAGTTCATACAATTCCTTCATCCGATCCTGTGCCAGTTCAGGGTTTTCTATCTCCTGAACCCGTTCATACCCCACTTGTGCCAGCCATTGCTTAAACGGTTCAGCCTTGGGGGATGGAATGGACTGGATAATACGGAACATGCCTTTGGTATTGGCGCAATCGGTAGAATATTTTTTTCCGTCTGATGCTTCTAATTTCAGTTGTACCCAAACTGGCGACAACTGAAGCTTCACAAATTCCCGCTGTTTCACTTTTCCCCAATATTGACGAGGCGTAGGAGAATCAGTCAGCGCCTCTACAACATCTACAACTGAGAAATACCATTCCTCTTCGTGCCAGATACGGCGAATTGCCTTGCTCTCGAATACTACGATTTTATTGTGTTCCATTCTATCCCCCTCGTTTACCAGTCTGATTTTATAATTACCCCATGTCCGCACATTGTCTAGCCATGATTTGTGTTCCTCCCTTTGAGCCCCCAAACCGCTAACCGCAGATGAAATTGTTGCGTAAGTTACTGAAGTTACTTACTTCCCTCACGTGCTTTCGCTTTATGTTCACTTTATCTTGTTCCGACATTATCGGAGTGCCTTTTTTCAAGACGCAGATCTTTACGGTGATGGTACCACGATGGTGATAACAATTTGATCGTTTCAGAAAGGGCACTTACTTCTCAGGGATCACTTTTTTATGGACGTACCCCATCGTCCCATCGTCCCCCTCAAAGTCAAGATAAACTTACAAACCGCAAAAGCTGTAATGCCACTTCCACGGCATTTTCTGACGCCGGTGCTCTCCACTTATCATCTTTTTCATGGTCAGCGTGATCTGAAATCCCTCTTATCACCAGTACTCCAATTTGCCTGGCTGTCTCCTCCAAGTCGTCTTCATAATATGCCTGAAGAAAACCCCCAGCTTCCATCTCGATTGCCATCACTTTTGAATTAAACTCTTTTAGCCACTTTGTCACTTCTGACGCTGAGTTTGCTATCACCGATTCGCCACTCCCTATGGGAGCCTTGTGAACCGCAAATTTTTCTCGGTAAGAACCTTCTGATGCGTTAAGAATAGCAGGTTCATTGAACTTTATGAAAAATTTGTTGATTAGTGGCAGGAGCTTCGCTGGAATTTTGAACGATTCTCCTCGTCTATATGTTTTGTCCAGCGTCTCCTTCTTATTTTCGTAATATATGATTTGATCCGCAATAACCACATCGCACAGATTATTTTCAGTGGCAATGCTCCCAGCTATGCCGAGCAAAATAAGTATCTTAGGATTGTACTCTTTTACCATTGCTTGGTATGCGATGACGGCCGACCTATTGCCCATCTGCAATTGTTGGGTAAGCACTACGCCTAGCTTCTCCCCAGTTGAAGTCTCGATCGTTCCCGAATAAAATGACCTTCCTTTCCGCACAACATCATTTTCTGGTTCTACTCCTAACTGCTTCAGAACTGCTCTTGTTTCTGGTGTAACTACAGTAATAATCCCGACGTCTACTAATGGCTCGTCCTTATTACCACTATCCAGTTCATATCTCTTGACTCTGAAGGTCGACCCGAAAGGCCTTTCCGTATCAATGCTCTCCTCATCTTTCAATCCGAGTAGGCTTTGTATCTTTCTCGGGAGCTTTTTAAACTCATCCATCAGCTTTTCCTTATCCTCGAGAATGGTAATTATTTCTGATCTGGAAAATCGTCCTCCATTCAAGTATATGTTCTCAAGTTGCTCCACTCTATTCCAGAAATATCCAAATTTTATATTGGTGTTATTTTTTCCCGCCACCTTAATTCTATAATCCTCTGACAGTTGGGACAAGATGACGATGCGGATATTAATCTTACCAGACAACTCACTAAGAAGCCTGACAGCAAAGCTGATCAACCAATTGTTAGTTCTTCCGCTAGCACATGCAATAAACATCCCTCTCTCAAAAGGATTCCTTTCATCGGGAATTCTAAGTAAGCTGTCAGCCGTGTCATTAGTTCGGTTAGATTGGGCAATTTTGGAATTAAACTCATTTATCAGGTTGTCAACCTGATACCATATGTCGCTACACTGGTAATACTCCATTTCGTCAATGTCTATGAATATGCTATGAGCGTATCTTTTTATGGGCTCAATCTTGCCGAACTTGTTTACCATTAGTTCTACATTGTCTAATAGCATTTTTGCTCTTAAGTGCAAATTGTCGATTCTGGTTATAATGATTTTCAGTAACGGTGGGAAGAAAGCATTGTTGTTCAGCGAACATTCTGCGATAAAATTTTCCAATAGACCAATGATCTCTGAAGTCTTCTTGTCGTCTTTAAATCTGTTTATTTTGGCCAGAAGATCCTCTAATTCTCCCAGTCTTTTTTGTACGATCTTTTCATTTTTCGTTTGAATGTCAGCTTCCAATGGAGAAGCAACGTGCCTTAAACATACGTCTAACATTCTTATATATATATTCATAGACAACAGCCAGAGACCTTGCGTTTTAAGGGTTTTCATGAGGTCTTCGTCGACAGCAGACTCGTCCCAGTCCAGAGTAGGCGGCCAGAATTCATTCCACAGGTTTCGATAGATAGTATTCTCAAATTCGTTTTCCACTTGTCTGATGAGAACCTGAGGGGCTTTATCATAAAACCAAAAGAATTTTGTTAGTCCACTATTGATAGCAGTGAAGAAAACTCCGCCCATGCGAATATAACCTGATAGCATGAGATACTCTGAGGGTCGGTTGATTCCATTATTGAGCATTGATCTATAGTATGGCCATTTCCTGAAGAATATGTTTATTTCTGCGGCTAAGGATTGCGCCGTCTCCACTGGGGCTATACTAGCAGTAAGCTTGACAAGATCTTGTTCAACAACCTGCGGTCGTTTTCCTTCTCTGGCGTTCTTAAGGAGATGACCAAGTATCGTTCCAATATTGTCAGCCTTCCCTTCAATTGTCCTATCAAGCACCACGTTAGGTTTCTTGTTAAGTGCATAATTCTTACGGTTTTTTCCATACTTTAGAATATGTTTTTGGAGTAAAACGTTTGTAAGCCAGTACGAGTTCTCATTTGGATCAAGCCAGGGTTTCGTTGGAATCTTTTCACCTGGCTGGAGTTCATGCATAATTACTATGGGACCATGCAAATAAGAGCTAATACTGGCAACTGATTTTATGTGGGCGTTCTTTGACTTGACACCTTCTTCGTTTGGAAAGTTAGAAAGAACTGGAGACAAAAACTTGGTCTGAATGCCTATCTTAATCAAGAGAACGATTAACTTTTCCACCCAAAGATGCGGCAGTTCTTCTCTGCTCAAAGCTTTTGAAAAACTCTCAATTGCCACAGCGCATAATCTTTCTTCTTTCTCCCCAAACTGAACATCTTCCCCGTGTCTAAACGCTCTGTATACAACCCCTTTATTCTCGACAATTATGGGAACGACAATACCAGCATCTATTGCTTTGTCCAAAAAAAGGGAGATAATCTTCAACGGGTTATAATCGGAACAACCTTCGATCAAACTCTTCAGGAAGACCGGAGTGTAGCCTTCATTAAGCCTGTCCAATATTTGTTGATATTGAGGCTGTTTGAAGACGTTCTTGCCGAACCTCAAGACCAATTTTCTTGCCACTAGTTCTTTTCCGTAATATAGGTCTAAGAATGGCTCTATCAGAGCAGCCTCAATGCTTCCCAAATCCCTGGGCGCTATGGAAGGAGTGAACAGTACGCCTTCCTTAACGTCCAGAACCCGTTCACGCACCTTCTCCTCCATGACAAAACCAGGTAGAATGGCTGCCTTAGAATGAATTCCATTGTAAAGGGCGGGAATAACTGATTCGCTGAACAAGTAATTCATTGCCTTTATGTCGTGATTAAGTTCAATCTCATTTTTTGATAGACTGGATATTGACTGCACCCAGAACCTCGCCAGATGTGTGGAAAGAGCATATTGAATAAGTCTCAATTTAGAAGTTGACGATATGAATGCCTCTCGAATTTCTTGTATATTAAACTGAAGCGTTTCCGCTATTTTAGAAAAGAGGCGATCTGTCGTTTTTGTAAACAGCGGGTTCAAAATTATCATGGGAACGATCTTTATCGAGAAGATAACTTTCGATTTGACAAATTTCCGGCCATATATCCTAACTTTTAGTATGGAGAAATCGGAAATATTCGTTCCTATTTCATTATCAAAGGCTACTCTCGCCGCTTTGTTGGGAGTCAAAGTAAGGGTAAATACATCATTATTATCTTGGAGTGTAGATGTTACTTCATCTGACTCCCAGTCTGAGAAAGAAATTATCTCACTAAAATCTCTGTCCAAAAGTTGGATACCCTTAAAGTATGGAAAATCGACGTCATAGGGTCTTGGCAAGACAGACAGCGCATTAACTATGTCTGAACAAGCTCGTATGCATTCAGCGTTATCCATGATCGTATATGGCGGCACTAAATAACTTTTTCCAGCATCATCTTCTAGCAACTCGGCTTTAAACCAATCTTTATTTACACATAGAACATATGCCCTTATTTTTTTGACTCCATTTTCCTTAAGACGGTTAATCGTTCTGTATAACGTAGTCCCTGACACGATTGCATCATCGACAATAACCACGTCCTTCCCTCGAAGCCATTGGGCATCCATATCCAACGTTCGATCGGTTGTAACATAGCCATCTAAGCTAACCAGACGCAACTCGTCAAGGCAGCTTATAAGACAAGCAGCTTTACGCGCCATCAATATATAAACATCTGCTTTAGTGGCCGACAGTCTTTTACCAAACTCAATGATCTCGGTTGAAATCTTGGAGTCAAACTGCTCAAGAAAAACTTGGTCTATCGGTTTGTTGTTGGCCATGTGATTTCCCCTGTAGGGATGTCCCGAAGTTCAAAGACATTCCCATGGTTCACCTATCCTTCTTCAATGTCCTGAAGAAGGATATAATTCCTCTCCCGTGTACCTTTGATAACTACAGTTGTATCCCACAGTGGTTTTACAATATCGTTCATCATACCCTCTGGGACCTTTACTTGATGGGTAGTATTCTTATTCTCTTCGTCGACAATCTTAATGTGCCCGCTGTCTCTGTGAGTAGCGTCAGCAAATTTCAACACACCTCGAACCGTTACCATCTCCGCCTGCGGTGCAAACTTCGGCTCAGGAGCGATTATCTTGGTCTTAGGCCGAATGATTTCAACAAACCTCTCATGCCCTTCGTGAATCGAAGTGAATCCGACAACCTTGACGTTATCCCCATCTGGAGCCAATCGCTTGGCCAACTGTACAAAATTCATTCTGTATGCGGGATCAGGAATTCGTGATTCGATTGCAGGGAAATCAGCTTTGTTGACAAGGCCCATAAGAGTCATGAATTCGTCAACAATTTCATACGTATCCGCAAAACCAGGTAATTTAGGCTGGTTGGACGGATGACCCAGTTTCAATGTAACTGCAAAACTTGCCGCACGAGGAACAGAAAGAAAGAGTTCATAGTCATCCTTTATAAGTCGGGAGGGACGACCCTTTTCTCGGAAAGGCTTACTCTGACGGCGTTCAGCGATTCTATATATGATTTTTGAAGCATCATCAACCCGTTGAAGAAATTCATTACTATGAACAACACCAAAACCCACTCCTTGGCCAGCCAAGCTCATCTGTAGTTCGTCCTCGGACAGGATTATCCCACGCAGTTGGAGATGTCGACGGAAATGGACCTGTTCGAATAAGTCCCGAAGTTCTTCGGCTATCTGCAAAGGTGGGTCATGGGCGAGAGCCTTACTGATCAACCTTTCTGCGGTACGCGGATCGTTACAATCGAGAGCAAGTGTGGCAGCACTTCGGTGGAGAATGGAATAATTCGGCTCAGTGTACGACAATTTCTCAATTGCCTCAATTGCTGCGATCTCAAGCTGAAGCGATTCCGCGAACAGATGTTCGGCCGTCTCATGTTCTCCACGCATACGTGCCAAGAGGGCAAGCTCAGCCCGGTCCATGGACTCATTATGGAGTTCGTTCGCATCCTTCATCTTTGCCTCACTTCAGCAAGTGGCTGGCCAAACTCAACCACAACAACATAGGCGGGCAACCTCGTTTCATCGGACACCTCCGTTTGTGTCAGCTTCTCACGAACACGAGCCTTTAATACTTTCTGGTTTCCATTTCTGATTCCGGAAACCTCTAGCCTAGCTTTGTTCTGGAAAGGCATATCCGTCTCGTCTCCAAGCCAATAGTCGAAGCCCGTTCCTTTTCGTGAACGTTGTATCACTGTAAAACCAATCAAACGTTTCATTAGTAGGACTGCTATCCCAACCGCTCCATGCTCCGTAGCAACCTCAGGATCATGGAGACATCTTTCCATCTGATCCGTGACATCGGGCCAGTGGAGAAAATACTCTATCGAATGTATTCCCTGCACAGAAATCTCTTTACCCTTTACGTGCCCTTGAGACTCTAAACACACTGCTCCTGCTTCGGCCAGATACCGCCCGAATGCTGGCGAAATAGCAGGCAATCCGTTTGCTAAATCACCGAGGTCTAGCATATATTATCTCCAGGCAAACAAATGGAATCAGGTCTTGTATTAACACATTTTTTGCAAAACTCACAATAACAATAGGTTGCAGTATTGAAGTCTGGTGGTTTTGCCGATACCCGTAGGTCACTACTCCCCCTTACAAATAATGCGTTTTATGCCCTCTTCTGACCTAGCATGTTGAATTGTGTCTTATTCTGTCACTTTTAACAAATATTTTCAATTCTTTTTCCTCATATTTTTGAATTGAGAATTCAAGATAAACTAAATTGAAGGGACGATGGAGGATGCGATGGATGGGTGCGATTGGGATGATGGGGACGCACATAAGAAAGGGGGGTGCGATAGGGACGTCCATAAAAAAGTAAATAGCTAAGGATACGTTCACTATTGTCCCTCATAACGGTTGAGCCTCACTGAGCACGCGTTCACGCATACGAGCTTTTATTCCTTTGTCGCTCACTACATCAACCTTACATCCAAGAAGATTCTCCAAATCGAGTAGGAGCGATGCATGATCGAGAAGACTTCTACCAGGCTCCATTTTAACAAGAAAGTCCATATCGCTTTTTTCGTCGAAATCGCCACGTGCAATAGATCCGAAGATTCTTACGTGCCGTGCGCCGTGCCGCTTCGCTGTAGCCAGTATCTCAACTCTTTTTTCTTTCAATAAATTTGCAAGATCCATACTTATTGCCTTTTATATTAAATAGTCCTTCTGATGCACTTTACACGCCGACAACCCTGATACACAATATGTTCTTATTACTTCGGCAAGTAACGACCTAGACTTCGCCGTTTCAAAGCGCTGGATTCCCGCCTGCGCGGGAATGACAACTAATTCATGCGTTTTATTGCCGGTGTAATAACAAAAGCTATCATTAAATATTATTTTGTCACTTTGACCGTGTTTTTACAACTCTTTTTCCCGAAATTATGAAGCTGTCATAAAATTATATCAAGTCGTTGTCAAATAGCTACAACCACACATCAAGAATGCCGTTTCTGTAGCGGACATCGAGGACACCTTGGGACCCTGCCGGTTAGCTGTAATCTGCCAGCGGCCAGGCCGCGTCTTTGGCCAATTTGTGCTGTCTGAGCCCAGGGCGAGTTCACAAATTGAATGGAAGCCAACCGATGCAAGGGTAAGGTGCCCGGAGTGGGAGTGAAAGAAATGGTATTCTTGATGTGCAACATTGAATGCAACTTGGTATTAAGAAACACAAACATGTTGTTTCTTTTATGACCGAGGCCACACTATAACAGAGACTATTTCTGTTCCAGCGTAATCACATCCGATGGGCAGGTGGATGCACACAACCCACACCCAATACAAGTATCTTCCTTAATATGCGCAATCGGTGCTGACGACATCGGTATGGGTCCGAAAATCGAGATTTGTCTTTCCTGTATCAGGAGATCTATGGCGCTGGCCGGACAGGCTTCTTTGCAGGAGCCGCAGCCGCTGCACCGTTCATCATTGACCTGTGGGAAGAGCCGTTCCTCTTCGTCGTCGAGGAGCATCTCTCCTATTGCACCCAATACCTCTCGCGTCTCCCATCGTGGGTCTCTGGGGTGTCTGATGAAACCCACATGGTATTTCTTTCTTCCCCACTTTGTCGGATTCCACCTGAGTTGCGGTTCAGAACGATAGACAGAGAGAAACTCCCGATCATGAAAAAGCTTTACGTAATCGTCAAAAGAGATGACCCTGTCAATATCGAACTGGAGATCACGTCCGGGTCCGGTAATATGTGCCAGGCTCCCGTTTACCGACAATCGGTCTTCTTCTTCGAGATGGATAAAGATGATGCCTTCGCGCCGCGCCTCTTCATATGCTATTTCACCATAGGAAGGCGTGACCATGTTCTTCGTGACCACATAGGCTGTTTTGCCGGCCCTTGCCACATCTCTCGCCATGCTGATGAATTTGGAAGACATATATTCATAGTACATGGCCGCACCGGCATCGTCGGTGCCGAGATAGAAGAGGCAGGATTTGCTGCCATTTTCAGTGAAGCTGAATTCCGGCTCAGGTTCTTTGTAAAGCCGCTCGTTCACTGCACTATTTTGCTGCAAAGAGTTCGCTCCTTTGAGTACACGAACGCCTGCGCCGAAACCGGTAAGGATGGAATCTTTGATATTCATAGGCTCAAGTGCACCGCCGCAGACATAGACGCCCTCAACGTCTGTTGTCAGGGGCTCCGTTTCCTTCACGAAGCCAAACTCGTTGAGGGAAAAGCCGAAGAGTTTGCTTAAGGGCTCAAGTTGCGGGTTAGGACGTAAACCCACGGCGAGGACAACATAATTAAAACGCTCTTCTTTCAACTCTCCGCCTGCGAAGTAGCGGACGGTAACGCCGGTATCATCTTCTTCGAAATAGCGTGAATTAGCCCGAATGAAAGTCACCCCTGCGTCACGGTATACTTTCTCCATGTAGAATTCCTGACCGAAGAAGCGAAGATCATTGTAGAAGACTTTAATCTCAGGTTTTGCGCGCTGGAGTGTCCATTTGATTTCACGGATCGTGTAGGAACAGCAGACCGATGAGCAGAGGGGGAATTCCTTCGAACGGGACCCTACGCAGAGAAAAAAACCAACCTTGTTGAAATCACCGGGAAGCTCTCCCTGCCGCTGATCAATGACCTGGTCATATTCAAGGCTCGTCATGACTCTCTTGCCCTTGTATTCAACAGGATCATATGGTGAAAGCCCTGTAGCGATGACAACCTTATCGGCAGTCAGTGACTGTCCATTTTCAAGGGTCACGGCGAAAAGCTTGTCCTTTTTTTCAACAGAGGTAATCTTCCCTTCCCGTATTACCGTCAAACGGGGGTTGTCCCGTATTTCATCGAAAAAGGTCTTAAACCCTATGCGGCAATTGGCGATACGGGCCATGATACCGCCCGGTTCTGCTGAGGATTCGAGGATGGTGACAATATGGTTTTCCTTCAGGGCTACCTTTGCCGCCGAGATACCGCCTATGCCGCCTCCTATTATCAATACCTTCATAAAGCCTTATCCCAAATTGGATTCATTCATATAGCCTCGTTGACTTCATCGTCTTCTCCTCGACATACTGGTAGCATGCCTACGTCGTTTCCTCTTTGCCGCCTCGCTCTATTTTTGACTGCAACTTGGGAACATTCTCTCCCATGATATAGAGGAGGAGGTCTGTGAAGTAGATAACCTTTCTCTCTCCTGAAAATGTCTTCATTGCCATATGGCAGAGGGGACAGAAGACAACAATCGTTCCTTTTGACTTCTCCAGGACCAACTTTGACAGCTTTTCCGTGACAGACTTGTTGATAAAAATCTGGTTGCCGCCACAACACCGGTCTTTTACCTTTTCACCGGCTACTTCGCCGCCGAAACGGGTGATTACCTCTTCCATAACAGTAGTTCTTTTGATAGCCGTTTCTTTCGGCCGAAGCAGGATACATCCGTAGTATGGGGTAAAAACCTGACCTTTCAGATCGTGCACCGGCTTAATAGAGCCAATGAAAGCATCGTCAAAGAGGTCCAGCGGATGGGTAACTGCAAACTCGTTTTGTTCATCGGCCTCACGGAGGTTTTTGTAGCAGGCAGGACAGGGGGCTACGATCTCGCTGAAGAGACCACGGGCTTTTTCCAGGTTCTTCTTGGAGAATTCCGATAATTCTTTTCTGTCGCCGAATTCAAAGGCCCCGCAGCAGTTCCAGTCGGGGATTTCCTTGAGGGTATGTCCCTGCTTCGCGAAAACCTGTCGTATCCCTTTATCCAGTTTGTTGGCTGAGCCGGTAAGCGAGCAGCCGGGGTAATAGCCGTAGTTCATTTAAGCCCTCTTCACTTTATGGGGCAGATGAATGCCCATATATTCCATCCACCTCGTCATATGTTTCATGTACCCTCCCTTGAGAAGAAAAGGGATAGCCATGAGGAGTACATAGGGCTCGTAGACCCTTCCCCATATTGAGAGGGAGCCTTTAAAGGCTTTTTCAAAGGGCGATTCTATGGCAAGTTCTTCCCTGAGCGCCCGTATAACCTCCGGAATCCGTATATTCCATGGACAGGCGCCGGTGCACCGGTAACAGCCGGTACAATAACGGACAAGAGGCTCATCAGCGGGGATATCCTTGCCGAGAAAGAGCTTCTGGAGAATGTCCTGCGGATTGGTGTTCTCGGATAGATCGTTAACAGTGCAGACTGAAGCACATATCTTGCAGCCTAAGCAGACGGAGAAGTCCTGCCGTTTGTAATCCGTTAAATCGAAGACTCTGCTCTGATCGTTATTTTTCATCACCTGTTCATCCGTTGTTTAATCTTCCACATCTTTCAGTTCATCCTCAAGGAAGGTAAGGTAAGGGATAGCCTCATCGAAATTTCTTCCTGACATATAGGCGAACATACCCTGTAGCCTCTCCGAAGTGCCCTTAAAATATTTCGTCAACGGAATACCCTGCGGACAGGCCTCTTCGCAGGCCCCACAACCTACACATGTCTGGGACACATGGTACATGCGTATCAGATGAAAGAGCTCTTTTCCCTGAGGCATGTTGGTCGAACCGGTCCGAAAAACCTTGTTTAAGAGCGCATCCCCTTTGGGCAGGTATTCGTCTCCATTAAAAACACAATCGATACAGTAGCAAACAGGGCACATATCCCTGCAATTCATGCACATGATGCACTTTGAAAAATCCTTTTCAAAATCGTCCATGTTGGTCTGGAACTTGGGAAGCTTTTCCTTCTCACTGATAAGCATCTCTTTCGGAGCTTCTTCGAGATTACCCTCAATCATGGAGAGAAAACCTTCACCTTTTTCCGTATAAGACGTGGCCCAGAAGGCCCCGTTTTTATCGATTCTGATCCCGGCGTCTCCCACAACTCCCCGTGGTTCCCTGCAAACCTTACAGGCCCACCGCATCTTGTCGGTCTCCTTCATGTATGCATCCAGTTGACCCGCCTCAGTCGGTATTTCATCAATCTTCTCTTTTGTAGATACCGTCCCGAGACAATCAACGGAAACAGCGATGATATCTTCCCGTTCAATCTGGGTGAGTTTGACAAGTTCAACATAGGCCCGAATCTCACAAGGTCTCAGAAGGAGGACAATCTGCATCCCTTTCGCAAAAAGACGGCGAAGAAATAAGGCGCCGTTTGTGCTAAAAAGCGGATTGAGAAAGGAGTATTGGTCGAGACTTTTTTTGAATATCCGATGGCTTACACCATTTTTGTCCTTTTCAAAGCCGAGGACAAGGTGTTGTTCATCCTTCAGAAACTCGTTGAGTACGCCTTCTATGGCACCGTTATTAAGCTTTTTTGCCTGCATTTTTCTTTTCCTTTATCTCGTCGTACATTCCTGTCACTTTCTCCACAAAGCGCCGTGCTTCAGCCGCGCTTACCCAGAAGAGCTTCAACTTATCCTTCATGGAGAAGGCATCAAACATCTCTTTCAGGGCAGCAATCTTTCTCCGCGTATAATAGTTGCCTTTTATAAAGTGGCAATCTCCGGGGTGGCATCCGGCAACAAAGGCGCCATCGGCCCCCTCAAGTATCGCCTTGATCACAAATGCCGGGTCAACCCTGCTGGAACAGGGCACTTGAACAAGTTTTACTCCATCGGGGTATTTCATTCGTAAGCTTCCTGCCATCTCGGATGCCTTAAAGGTACAGAAAGAACAGGCAAAACCGATGATCTCGGGGTTTTTGTTGGTTTTCTCTTCCATCATAGTACCTCGGTTAACTTTTTCATATCGCCTCCGTAAGGGCGCTTATTTCATCATCAATCATCATATCTATAGATCCTTTTAAACTTATTGCTGATGAGGGGCATGTACTGTTACAGAGGCCGCATCCCATACAGGCCGCTTCTTCCACATGGACAACCCTCTTTGCCTCGTCAAACTTTATTGCCTTTGCAACACAGGCAGTCTCGCACATCCTGCAGCCGCTGCACCTTTTCGGATCAACAGATGAGATGAATGGGTCCACAAAGGCATAGCCGAGATTGAGGAACCCGAAAAGTTTCACCGCCGAAGCCCTTCCGTGGTTGATGGATTCCTCAACATCCTTGGGACCTGAGCATGACCCTGCGATGAAAATCCCCTTTACTGCCGTGTCAAAGGGTCTCAGCTTAATGTGCGCTTCAAGAAAAAACTTGTCCTTATCTAGGGTAATCTTGAAAAGCGTAGCCATGAGCTTATTGTCTATTGGGGGAGACATGCCTATTGAAAGGACAACGAGATCGAACTCCCTCTCGAAAAACTCGCCAAACAGCGTATCCTCACCACGAATTACAAGCCCTGCAGGTGTTGGCGTTATTTCAGCGACGTTTGCCCGTGTGAAGAGAACGCCCTTCTCCTGCGTGTCCTCAAAATATTCCTCTCCCCCTCGCGGATGGGCCCGGACATCCATATAGAAGGATTCGACGTAAGAATCCTTGCATTTATTCTTCACTGCTTCCCCGACGCGCAAGGCGTTAATGCAGCAGACTCTGGAGCAGTAGGGTTTTCCTATCTGTTCATCTCTGGAGCCCACGCAATGGAGTATCGCTATTCTTGGATTTTCGGGAAGCTGTAAGGTATCAGCCCTTTCTTCGAATTCAAGCGTGGTGATAATTCTTTCGTCTTTCCCGTAATTCAGTTCAGGCTTTACAATTGGATCAAAGGGCGCAAACCCTATGGCCACGATCACCCCACCGGCAGTCATTTTTTTCTCACCTTCCGGGGTAGCGAGGGTCACTTCGTAATTGCCGAAAAAACCCTCGAAGGCACTTATCGTTGTTGATGTGAAGATTTCTACGTTTTTTCTCCCGGCAAGTTCAGCCACCATTTCATCAATAATTTCCTTGCCGTCCTTTCTGGCAGGCCAAATGTTTTTAAGCGCTCTTACGTGACCGCCAAGTTCAGCCTCCTTTTCGACAAGATAGACCTGCATGCCCATTTTTGAGAGGAAGGCTGCAGCGCTTAAACCAGAGACGCCGCCGCCCACGATGAGGGCAGACTTGGTAACCTCTACCACCTTTTCTTCGAGGGGAACATAGTGGGCTGCCGAATAAAGTCCGGCCAGGATCAACCTTCTTGCCTTTTCTGTGTTGATCTCAAGATCATCACCAACCCAGGAACAATGTTCTCTGATGCTGACCCTTCTCAAAAGAAAGGGGTTAAGATCCGACTTCTTCAGGAGGTCTTTAAACAAATCTCCATGAAGCGACGGGGTGCATGATGCAATAAGAACACGATCAAGGCCCTGCTTTTCAATACTCTCTCGGATCATGTCCTGACCCGGTTCGGAACAGACAAAAGGATAGTCTTCTGAAACAGTCACGTTGGGGTATTTCTTGAAGTATTGGCTTAATTTCTTCACATCAATGGTGTGTTTTATATTGTGGCCGCAATGGCAGATAAAGATTCCGGTTTTCATGGTCTGCCCCCACCCTCGGCCATCTGACCTTCGGTTGTGATATACTCCATGCAGCGTGACGCTGCTTCTCCACCGGAGGCAACCGTGTCGGGCACATCTTTCGGTCCCGAGGCCATGCCGCAGACAAAGATCCCATCCACATTCGTCCGTGATGGATGGATCGAATCCACATTAATGAAGCCGTATTCATCTCTCTCTATAGACATGATTTTGCAGAGTTCTTCCGTCTGTTTGCGCGGTCGCACCCCTGTAGCGAGGACAACAAGATCCACTTCGACTTCAAGCATTTCACCGCTTAACATATCTTCTACCCTGACCAGCAATCCATTGTCGGTCTTTATAACTTCTCCGGGAATGCCTCGTATGTAAAAGGTTCCGCTTTCCTGAGTACTCTTGTAAAATTCTTCATAACCCTTTCCATAGGCCCTGACATCAATATAGGATACATAAATCTCAGCGCCTTTAATCCTGTCTTTAACGATACTGGCATGTTTTGCCGTGTACATGCAGCATACCCGTGAACAAAACCTCGCGCCACTCTGCCGATCTCTGGAGCCGACACACTGGATGAAATAGAACCGCTTTGGTGTCTTTCCATTGAGAAGGATATCACCACCGGAGGGGCCCGTAACCGAACAGATCCGCTCAAACTCAATGCCTGTCATGACCCCTTCAAGAGTGCCATAGCCGTATTCCTTTTTTTCCGTCGGGTCATAGAGATCAAACCCGGGGGCAAGCACTATGCTGTCGTACTCTCTCTCTATAATCTCATCCCTCATGGTGTGATCGATGGCTCTTACTTCGCACCGTTTTTCGCACTCACCGCACTGGATGCATCCTTCTATGTGTCCTGCAAGACAACGTGACGCCTCTGCCATAGCATCTTCAGGACTATAACCGATGGTCACTTCATTGAAATTGGTTATTCTCTCTGCAACGTTTACCTCCGGCATGTGGATACGCTCTGCTTGTGGAGTTCTCGCTGCCAGTTGGGTCACCTCATTCTCTGTGAGTTGCTCCGGTTTCTTTTCTTCCCATGCCGCAGTTACCTCTTCACCCTTCAAGTAACGGTTTATGGAGAAAGCTGCCTTCTGGCCTGCTGCGATGGCATCGACCACATAGGCAGGCCCTGTGGAAACATCACCACCGGCAAAGACACCTTCAACGTTGGTCAGCCCTGTTGCGGAGTCGACTGCTATGGTGCCGTTCTTCGCAAGCGTCACCCCTAACCCTTCAATGAATGAGGTTTGAGCTGCCTGACCGAGTGCTGTGATCACCATATCTACGGGGAGGGAAAATTCTGATTTATCGACAGGAACCGGACGTCTGCGACCGCTTGCATCGGCTTCGCCCAGTTCCATCCGCATACACTCCATCTTTGAGAGCTTCCCGTTTTCGGCATAAAAACGTATTGGCGTGGAAAGGAACTCTATTTCTATTCCCTCGTGAAGGAGGGCATCGATCTCTTCGCCTGCCGCAGGCATCTCATCGCGGGTCCTCCGGTAGATGAGCTTCACGTTCTCACTGCCAAGCCGTCGTGCCGTTCTCGCACAGTCGACGGCGGTGTTGCCTCCGCCGATGACAGCAACATTCTTTCCTGTTGTGAGCGCTTCGCCGCTATTGATCACACGGAGGAATTGTATCCCATCTATAACACCCTGAGAGTCTTCACCTTCAACCCCAAGAAGCAGACCTTTCGGAGCTCCTGTGCCTATGAAGATGGCATCAAAATCGTTCTTTATCGTATCAATAGTTATATCCTTGCCTATCTCAATGCCACATTTAATGTCAACACCGAGTTTTTCGATATAACCGATCTCTTTCCTCAGCTCTTCTTTGGGAAGCCGATATTCCGGTATGGCGTAGCGCAACATGCCACCCGGCTCGGGAAGGGCCTCAAAGACGGTTACGTCATAACCTTCCACGGCAAGATTATGTGCGCAGGCAAGCCCTGCAGGCCCTGCTCCGATAACAGCCACTTTTTTCTCCGTCTTTGTTATCTGTGGCACTTCAAGGGAATCCACGTCAAAATGATCAACAGCAAAGCGTTTCAGGTCACGAATTGCAAGGGGATCATCCAGTTGCCCTCTGTTGCAGACCCCTTCACAGGGCGCATAACAGACTCTCCCGCAGACTGACGGGAACGGGTTTGTGGCCCTGATAAGCATGTAGGCATCGGCAAACCTTCCTTCACTGATATGCTTGAGGTATCCGAGCACATTGGTATGAATCGGGCATGCGTCAACACAGGCAGCTTTACAGGGACGATCTTCACGTTTGTCGATACTGGCCTTGTTGGGAATGGCCTGAGGAAAAGGGATATAGATTGCTTTTCTCGGACCGGTACCCATGTTGAACTCGCTCTTCATGACCACAGGGCATCCCGGAGAGCAGGAGCCACAGGAATTGCATTTCTGGATGTCGACATACCGTGATTTTTGCAGGATCTTTACCTGAAATCCCTGCCCCACTTTCTCTACTGCCATAGGTTTTGCCCATGAGAGCAGCTCAATATTGCGATTAAGCGCCACCTCAACCATCTTGGGCGAGAGCGTGCAGGTGGAGCAGTCGAGAGTAGGAAAGGTCTTGTCCAACTGGATCATCCTGCCGCCGATAGAGGGTCCTTCTTCCAGCATGGTCACCTTGACCCCGCAGGAGGCAAGCTCCAGTGCAGCGGTAATGCCGCCGATCCCTCCACCCACAACAAGCACCTTTCTATCAGAGGGGCTCACGTCGCCCCCTCCACCGGCAGAGCCGTCGGAGCCACCCCCTCTGCTCGCAGAAGCTCGCTTTGTCTCCACAGGTGTAATATCGTGGTTGGACTCCGACTCTACGCTTAAAGCGTCGGCAGTGCGAACCTGTAGTGATAGATCTTTCTCTTCCATCAGCCTGCCAATATGTTTTTCAATTTATCTCTCACTTTATGGATGTCTGCCACAATTCCAAAATGGGCATACTGAAAGATGGGAGCTTCAGCATCCTTATTAACAGCGATGATGCAGTCAGAATCTTTCATACCGGCAATATGCTGGAAGGCGCCGCTTATGCCCATGGCAAGATATACCTTCGGTTTTACTGTCTTGCCTGATGTACCGACCTGACGCGCCTTCGGAAGCCACAACTTGTCAATGACAGGACGGGAGCCGGAAAGCACGGCTTTTAATAGACCTGCAAGCGCTTCGTAATCGGGAATTTCGTCTTTATTGCCTATACCCCTTCCAACGGAAAGAAGGAACTCCGCCTTTGTAATATCGATATCTGTCTTTTCTTCTTCCACATATTCAACGAAGGTCCTTGCTTCACTGACAGAAACGTTCTCGATGAACTCCACCTTGGGAGCGCTCGCTTTTTCTCCGACAAATTCCTTGAAACTTCCGCTTCGGACGGTGAGAATGCATGTTCCTTCCTGGGAGCTCTTAAATTCACCGAAAATCTTATCTGAGTAATAGCTCTTGAAAAAGATGTTCCGTTCTTTATCGTAGCCACTCACATCGGTGACAACGGGGAGACTGAAGAGGCCTGCCATATAGACCGCTGATTCAGACCCCGATGATGAATGGGTCAATATGATAAAATCAGGCTTGCCACGGGCGCTGATAACCTGTTCAATAATACCCGCAATGTTTAAGGGATTAAGGAACACCTCTTCCTCTGTTTTTGCCTTGATAATAGTATCGTACATATTTTCGTTGAATGTGTATGGCTTGTCCGGCATGAGCAACACCGTCTCTTTCCCAAGAAGGGCACAAATACCAAGGGTATCAAGGTTTCTCTCTTCAAAAACACCGCGTCTTACTTCTGCAATAATCAGCGCGTAACTCATTGATACACCCCCTTTTCCTTGAGCACACCGAGGAGCTGTTTACAGACCTCATCGAGTTCTCCCGTCAGCATAGTGGCCGCGCCTTTCTTCGGCGGATAGACCCATCTTACGACCTCTATTGAATTATTGGCATTCTCAGAGTAGTCTGCTCCTTTATAGGTTTTGCGTTCCACCTTGGAAGCCTTCCGTATGCCCATAATGGACACATACCGGGGCTCATTAATACCGCTTTGAATGGCAAGCACACAGGGGGACGTAATTTTCACCCGTTCCTGGAGACCGCCTTCAAGCTCTCTTCGGGCAATGAGGTGGTCCTTCTCGACGGCATCGATGCCGATGACCATCGATGCGTAGGGGATTCCCAGCTTTGCGGCAAGAATACCTCCTACAGCGGCAAACTGGTCATCTTCTGATTGAACGCCGGTAAAAATCGCATCGTAGGCAATACCTTCTTTCTTAAGGAAGTTGTTTACCAGGGCCGCTCGCACGCCGGGATCGTGAAGAATCTCTTCCTTTTCGATGAGGAAACCGTCTTTTGCGCCCATGGCGATGGCCCGTCTCAGCACCTCGTCTGATTCTTTATCGCCGATGGATATTGCCGTTACGGTTCCACCGGTCTTCTCGGCGATTTGCACGGCCTCTTCAACAGCATAATTGTCCCAATCGTTGACCTTGAAAGGCACTTTGGATAGGTCAACAGCCTTCCCGTCGTCAACGATCCTGAGCTCCTCTTCCTGAGTTGCCGGTACCCTTTTTGTAAAAACGAGTAGATTCATCTTATATAACCTCCATGAGTATCTCCGATAATTCTTTCACTGCCAGCCCCTTCTCTGTTGCAGGATCTTCAAGCGTCATTACACAAAAAGGGCAGCTCGTTGCCATCACTTCAGCGCCTTTTTCTATTGCTTCTATTACCCTTACTTCACTATTCCGCTGATATGTCGTCTCGACCTCACAGAACATTCTTCCGCCACCACCTTCACAGCAGAGAGACGTTTCCCGTGACCGGGAAAATTCGAGCAGTTCAAGACCGTCTATGGCCTTGAGGATACTTCTCGGTTCGTCGAAAATTCCGTTTTGTTTCCCCAGAAAACAGGGGTCGTGGTATATAACTTTTTTAGCATAAGGCGCTTTTGGGACAATCTTCCCTTCCTTTATCATTTCAGCCACAATCTCTGTGTAGTGGGTTACCTTGATGCCCAACTCGCCGTATTCCTTTTTCAGCGTATTCATACAATGCGGGGAGAGGGTAATAATTTCCTGTACTCCGTATTCCTTGAAGGCCGCAATATTTTCTTCCTGTAACTCCTCAAAAAGTCCGGACTCTCCTATCCGACGAATCTCATTGCCACAGCACGCCTCTTCTTCACCGAGTATGCCGAATTCAAGACCGCCTTTATTGAGTATAGTTGCCACATTCACCGGTATGACCATACACCGTGGATCATAAGCCTGTATGCAGCAGGTGAAGAGAAGTCTCTTCGATGTCGTTTCACTCACATGGGGAACCTCGAAACCAAGTTTTTCAACCCAGGCCCCTCTCTTGGCACGTGAACGCCCCCAAGGGTTTCTCTGCACAGAAGTATTCTCAAGGGCCTTCTGGATTGACACCGGTATGTCACCATCTTCCACAAAGGAGGACCTCATCTCGATAATCATCTCTGAGGGTTTCACATCACGGGGGCACCTGATCGTGCAGGCTCCACAGGATGTGCAGTACCAGGGAATATTTTCATCGATAGACGATTTGAACTGTCTTTTTCTGACGAGCATTCTGATATTAAAAGGTGTTTTCCCTGCCTCAGGACAGCCACCCGTACATTTACCGCATTGGATGCACGTTAACACTCTGGTCTGACTCTGTTCAAGCATCGTAAAAGACCCCCAATTGCAGTGAAATCTTTTTATGAGTATGTAAATTCACCACTTTATATCTATCACTGTATGCAACAGATATGCCACTTAAATAATACCCAATAAAGTATTGCCTGTATAGGAATTGGGCCTTTTCGTGCCATGGCAAAGCAAGGCTATTTTTGATACAGGTGTTTCAATATTATACACAATAATAGCCTCACCGAGTATACAGAGAACTTGCCGATCCCTTTCAGAGAATAGCTTATTTACACCAAGACAAAAATTGTTCTGTTTGTTGTACTATTGAGGGCCTCCATTTTCATTCAAGCATTCAAAGCCTCCCGGAAATTCCGGATGCAATAATATGACTATTTTTAATACACTCTATGACTATTTTTAATACATGCTGTACGTCTGGTATACAGCAGGACTATTTATGTAACATATTAAAAACGCTGAAGAAGCTACGTATTATTGAGAAAGGCCATGGCGGCATAGTACTTGCCTTAAGACAAATTACTAATGCAAAAGGAGGAGGATTATGACAGAAGGAAAAACCTTTTCAACAATCCGAACTTTACTCAACAGAAACGTAATGCTTTACCCAGACAATGTTGCCATAAAAGAAGTGGATGGTGACCGTGTTTTAACGTACCGGATGATGCAGGACCGGGCGAACCGAATGGGGAACGCACTATATGATTTGGGAGTAAAAAAGGGCGATCGGGTCGCCATACTCAGCCAGAACAGCTTCGAGTATATGGAGTCAGCCATCAATATTCCCAATGCAGGGTTTATCTTCGTGGTATGCAACTTCCGGCTCGCTCCACCGGAGATCGCGGCGGTACTCTCTGATGCTGAACCAACGGTGCTTTTTGTCCAGGATCAATTCGCGGAAATTGCAGAGAATATGAGGGCTATTGTGCCTTCCATTAAACACTTCATCTATTTCGGGACCCCCGAAAAAAAACCGCAGGGTTGGTACGACTATGAAGAGTTGATACAAAAAGCCTCTCCTGCCGCGCAAACGACGGAGATATTTGAAAATGACATTGCCATGCTCATGTACACCAGCGGTACAACGGGACTCCCGAAGGGCGTCATGCAGACTCACGGGAACTTCTATCATGCAGGGCGAGTATGCTCAAAAAACAACAATTTAACTATGGATGATAGGGTATTTATCGTCTGCCCCATGTATCACATCACTGCCCATTATACTTTTTTCGGCAGTTTTTATGCCACCTGTCCTGCATACACTTTTTCACAGTGGAATCCCGATCAGTTACTGGCAATTACCGAAAAGGAAAAGCTCACCGCAGGCATGCTGGCAACACCTATGGTCATGATGATAATGGATTCTCCTAATCGCAGTAAATACGATGTCTCAAGCTGGAAAACACTCTGGTTTGCAGGGGCAGGAATTATACCCTCCGTCTACAGACAATTTATCGACACCTATGGAAATATTCTGGGCGAGCATCATGGAACAACGGAATCGACGGGTGTCACGACAAACCTCTCCGTGCGGGATATTCATGAAGCTTTCGAGAGGGGCAATTATAATATCCTCGAATCGTGCGGCAGGGCAAGCTACGACATGGAGATACTGATTGTGGACGAAAATGGCAAGGTGGTTCCCCTTGGCGGTGTTGGAGAGATGATCATCAGGGGACCGGGCATGGCCTTGGGCTACTGGAAAAAGGAGGAGGCGACCAGGAAAGCTTTTAGGGGAGAATGGTTTCACACAGAAGATATATGCTCCATTGATGCAAAAGGGTACATACGGGTTATTGATCGTCTAAAAGACATGATCATTACCGGTGGAGAAAATGTGTACCCCGCAGAGGTGGAAAAGGTCCTTCACACCCACCCATGCGTCAAGGAGTCCTGTGTTATCGGTACGCCCCACCCGACATGGGGAGAGGCTGTAACGGCTATCTGTGTTTTGCGGAACGGAGAGACCATCGAGCCGGCCGAGTTGACCAAATATTGTAAAGGAAAGGTAGCCGGGTACAAGGTGCCAAAGACGGTCTACATTGTTCCGGAACTTCCACGTAACGCAGCCGGAAAGATTCTCAAAAAAGACTTGCGAGACCAGTACTGTCAATAGCGGTAATGCCGGGAATGAGGGCCACTCGAAGGACATATCCGGCCCGATAATCGGCGAGAAGCAGTAGAAATATGAGGAGGTTATCATGGGGTTAGGTAGGTTTAAAGGACTTTTCCTTTTAGTATTGCTTGGAATTGTCTTTTCCATGCATGCTCCATTTTGTCCGGCTTTAGCGGCAGATAATACGTACACACTAAAGGTAACAAACTTTCTTCCAAGTCAGCATTTTGCATCGATAACGATCGATGTGTGGGCAAGGGACATCGAAAGAGAGACGAAGGGCCGGGTAAAGGTAAAAGTCTATCACGGCGCCACTCTTGCGGCCCCCGTGCAGCAGTACGATGCCGTAGTAAAGGGTATTGCCGACGTGGGAAACCATGTTCTGGGCTACACAGTCAACCGTTTTCCCCTTTCCGAGGTGCTTGACCTTCCCCTGGGTATTCCCAACGCTGTTGTGGCAAACAAGATGATGAATGAATATTTGAGAAAATTAAAGCCTAAAGAATTTGATGATGTTAAGGTGCTTTGGCTTCATGGTCCGGGCCCAGGTTATCTCTGTACACGAAACAAACCGGTACATGCCATAGAAGACCTGAAGGGAATGAGGATCAGGGCCTATGGTGGAAACGCGCAATTCATGCACGCCCTCGGCGCCGTCCCGGTTGGTATGCCGATGACCGAGGTCTACGAAGCCCTCGCGGGGGGTATGGTTGACGGGATACTCTCCGGCCTGGAGACGCTCGAAAGCTTCAAAACCGGGGACCATATTCGCTATATAACAGAAAACAAATGGACCGCTTATACCGCCACCATGCTCTTTGCCATGAACAAGAAGGTCTGGAACTCACTTCCGCCGGATATCCAGAAGATAATAGACAACTTGAGTCTCGAACAACCGGAAAGATTCGGTAGAGCCTGGGACAGTGCAGAGTTTGCGGCCGCCAGTTTTCTGGAAAGACGCGCGGTCAAGTATGTGACTCTTCCAAGGGAAGAAGAACGGCGCTGGGCTGAAAAAGGGGCCCAACTTGTCTTGGATGATTATCTGAAAAGGATGAAGGAAAGGAACATACCGGGAAATGAGGCCCTGAAATTTGTTACTGACTATCTAAAACCATATAAGAAATAGTGAGAAAAAAAGTACACAACAAAACATATCTTAAAGGGAGGGTAATATGAGAAAGAGAAATTTTGGGATGATATTCTGTTTTACAGTTCTTGTTTTTGTTTTGTCCATCTACACTGTTCCAGCTCCGACAATGGCACAGGAAAAAACCTTCACGTTGAAGGTGACAAACTTCCTGCCTCCTGGACACCAAGCATCGTTAGCGTTTGATCAATGGGGAAAAGACCTTGAAAAGGCCACAAATAACAGGGTTAAGGTGAAGATTTACCATAGCGCCACCCTCGCGGCTGCCGTTCAGCAGTATGATGCTGTGGTTAAGGGTATTGCCGATGTGGGGAACCACGTCCTCGGTTATACGATGAACCGTTTTCCCCTTTCAGAGGTTCTGGACCTTCCCCTGGGTTTTCCCAGCGCGTCGGTGGGCATAAAAATGCAGAACGACTACTTTAAGAAGATGAAACCAAAGGAGTTCAATGATGTGAAGGTGCTCTGGCTCCACGGTCAGGGACCAGGTTTTGTGAACACCCGCAACAAGCAGGTACAGAAAATGGAAGATTTGAAGGGCATGAAAATGCGGTGCTATGGCGGAAATGCCAGGTTCCTGCAGGCCCTTGGGGGTACTCCCGTTGCTATGCCGATGACAGAGGTTTATGACGCCCTTTCGAGGGGCATGGTGGATGGCTTACTGTCAAGTCTGGAGTCTCTCGAGAGCTTCAGGACAGGCGAGCATGTCCAGTATGTAACACAGAATAAACTGACTGCCTACGGGGCAACCTTTCTGGTGGCTATGAACAAGAAGACCTGGAATTCCCTCCCCCCCGACATCCAGAAGATAATAGATAAAACAAGTGAGGAACAGATCGACAAGTTCGGCAAAGCATGGGACCAGGGAGACGCAGTAGGAAAAGCCTTTCTGGAGAAACGGGGAGTTAAGTTCCTGACCCTGCCCCGTGAGGAAGAACAGCGCTGGATAGATAAAGGCGCAAAGCCTCTCTATGATGATTACGTGAAGAGGATGAAGGAAAAGAACCTGCCTGGAGATGAAGCGCTTAAGGTAGTCCTCGACTTTCTGAAGCCGTACAAGAAATAACATGAGACCTGCGAAGGAGCGGGTCTCCAGTCCTCGAAAGGAGGTTCTATGAAGCAGTTTTTGTTTCTGGGCAGATACCTCAGCAAGCTCATGGATACTATCGGCGGAACTGTCCTCACCGGTATGATGTTTCTTACTGTTCTTGACGTAGCCATGAGGTATCTGGGTGTACCATTTATGGGCACCTATGAGCTTGTTTCCATGGCAGGAGCGGTGGTCATCAGTTTTGGGTTTCCACAGACTACCCTGGAGGATGGCAATGTAAAAGTCGATTTCCTCATAGAAAAAGCTCCTAGTACTGTCAACAAGTTCTTCTTTGTCTTCACAAAACTCCTTGGCATCACACTGTTTGCCCTTATGGGCTATGGCCTTATAGCAAAAGCGATAGAACTCCAGTCGGTCAATGAAGCTTCATTGACGCTTCGCGTGCCGCTTTACCCTGTCGGGTATGGTTTGGGTGTCTGTAGCCTCATAGAGAGCATGGCCCTCATCTGTGTCCTGATAGAGGGGCTTTATAAAGGAGGCGTCAATGAATGAACTGACCGTATGCATGCTCACGCTCACCCTGCTTCTCGGTCTCTTTCTCACCGGTATTGAACTCGGTTTCGCAATGGCTATTATGGGTGTCATCGGCTTCGCATATCTTAACAGCTTCGGTGCAGCCGTTGACATGCTCGCCAACGACTTTTTCGATGCCCTTTCTTCCTACGGACTCACCGTCATCCCGCTTTTCGTCCTTATGGGACAGATTGCCTTTAACGCCGGGGTCGCAAAACGGCTCTACGACTGTGCCCATAAGTTCATGGGGCATATACCCGGCGGGCTTGCTATCGCAACAGTGGCGGGGGCTACCATATTCAAAGCCATCTGCGGCTCCGCAGCAGCCACAGCAGCAACCTTTGCAGGCGTTGCCGTGCCTGAAATGGACCGCTACGGATACTCAAAGAAGCTCTCAACGGGCATCGTCGCTGTTGCCGGTACGCTGGGAGTCCTTCTGCCGCCAAGTGTAACCCTGATTATCTTCGGGATTGTTACCCAGGTTTCCATAGGAAAGCTTTTTATGGCAGGCATCTTCCCCGGTCTGATCATCGCGCTGTTTTTTGGCGGGATTTCCTACGGATGGTGCAAAATAGACCCAACTCTGGGGCCCCCCAGTGAGAAGTCTACATGGAAGGCCCGGTTTCTCACACTGCCCGGAACCATGTGGCCCATTATTGTCTTTCTTCTTATCATGGGAGGATTGATGAAGGGATTATTTACCCCCACTGAAGCGGGAAGCATTGGCACCTTTGCCGTACTGCTTCTCTGCGTAATCAGAAGAGACATGAACTTCAAGGGGTACGTCAAATCAGTCCGTGAGTCCATGCGCACGGCCTGTATGGTCATGTTGCTTATCGCCTCATCGAGCGTCCTAGGCCATCTCATCACTGTAACAGATCTTCCACAGATTGCATCCGAGTGGATTGTGGCCCTTCCTATGCATCGCGCTCTTATCATGACCCTCATCCTCTTTATTTATCTGGTGGGAGGGTCATTTATCGATGACCTTGCCTTCATGATCCTGGCAACACCGATCTGCTTTCCCGCAATCATGAAGCTCGGCTATGATCCAATATGGGCCGGCATTATGATCGCTCTCACAGTTGCCATCGGGTCCGTAATTCCACCGGTGGCCATGTGCGTTTTTATCGTGAGGAACATTACGAAGGTGCCTCTGGGCGTGATCTATGCGGGGTGCTATCCATTCCTGATATCATTGTTTTTGTGTGTTGCCCTGCTCTTTATATTTCCCAGTTTGGCCCTTTATCTGCCATCAGTGTTAATGAAGTGACAGTAAGGCACAGCAAGTGTGAGGAATATGATGTTGCCCTAGAGTTACATAAACCACAACGCCGGGTTTCCTTTCAGGGATAGGCCCCCATATCCCCTCCTTGTAGTGGGAAGCCCGGCGTAAATAATTTGCCAGGGATCCTGAACATTATTTTAAAGGAGACAAAAAATGGAACTTACGAGAGAACAGATAGACATAAAACAGGCAGCACGTGAATTTGCTGAAGGTGAATTCAAGGAAAGGGCAAAGGAGTTCGACGAAAACGAATCATTTGACCTATCCATATGGAAGAAGGCCTGTGAAAACGGATTTGTAGGTACCTTTATCCAGGAGGAATACAGCGGAGCAGGACTAGGGTTTTTTGAACACTCTCTGATAGCTGAGGAGTTCTGGAGGGTCGATCCAGGTTGCGGACAGGCGGTACTATCGACGACCTTCGGCTCTGAAATGATCCAGGCCTTCGGCTCTGAAGAATTGAAAAAGAAATATCTACCACCCCTCGTCAATGGAGAGGCAATCATGGGTTTCGGCATTACCGAAGCGGATGCGGGCAGCGATGCAGCAGCCATCAAAACGCGGGCAGAAAAAAAAGGTGATAAGTATATTATTAACGGATCAAAAATGTTTACTACAAACGGCACCCTGGCGCAGTATCTTCTCGTCCTATGCCTTACCAATCCGGAAGAAAAAAACAGCCACAAGAGGCACAGTGCAATACTCATTGATACCGGTTCGCCTGGTTATGAAGCGACAAAAATACACGGTAAAATGGGAATCAGGGCTTCGGATACTGCTGAGATAAGTTTGAGCAACATTGAGGCACCGATAACAAACCTCGTGGGCAAGGAGGGAAACGGCTTCCATCAGCTCATGGATTTTTTCAATAAAACCCGGAATCATGTGGCTGCTCAGGGTGTAGGAGTAGCCCAGGGAGCGCTTGAGCTTGCTCTTGCGCATATAAAAAAGAGAAAAGCCTTCGGAGGGGCCCTTTCCAGGCTCCAGGGAATACAATTCATGATCGCTGAAATGGCGACACGTATTGAGTCGGCAAGAAGCCTCTACTGGAGGGCGGCCTATTCCGTAGACAAAGGCAGGCCTGATCCCACATTGATTTCCATGGCTAAGTGGAATGCCGGCGACACTGCGGTATACGTTGTCAATCAAGCCCTGCAACTCCACGGGGGATATGGATATATTGCTGAATACGATATCCAGAGATTTTACAGAGATGCAAAGATTGTGGAGATCTATGAAGGTTCCAGAGAGGTTGAAAAATCAATTATAGCCAACGATCTAATAAAGAGATAGACTGCGGATACGTGAAGAGGGACGCAAAGCCTCCCGGGGATTATTCACCATTGGTTTTTCTGCCCTTTTCACCGTAACCCACCGCGATTTTGTCATAGAGATTTTTTCGGGTTATGCCTAAAAGGCGTGCAGCTTTGCTTTTATTACCTCCAACAGAGCTTAAGACGCTGTGTATATACTCCGCCTCCATCATGGCAAGGCTCAGGATTCTTCCTCGAGGTTGCTGCTCATCGCTTTGTTTGACGCTCGACACACCTTTAACCATCCATTCCGAAAGATCGTCGGTAATAATCTCTTCACGGACATCACTGAGCAGAATCGCTCTTTCGACGACATTTGCAAGCTCGCGGACGTTCCCCGGCCATTCGTATGCGGTAAGTAATTCCATGGCTTCTTGTAAAAATCGTTTTTTCTTCCCTCCCCGGGCAAATTTATCGAGGAAATAATTGACCAGCAGCGGGATATCCTCCCTTTTGTCCCTCAAAGAAGGAAGATTGATAATAAAGGCATTTATCCGAAAAAAGAGGTCCTTGCGAAACAATCCTTTTTCAACCTCTTCTTTGAGTATTTTGTTGGTGGCAAATATAAAACGGGTATCAACCCATGTTTCCTTTGTGTCTCCTAATTTTATAAAGGCACTATATTCGAGGACCCGCAAGAGTTTGGCCTGTATGCTCAAACCCATGTCGCCCACCTCGTCGACAAAAAAGGTACCCTTGTTGGCTATTTCGAGAAGACCGAGCTTGTTATCGTGAGCACCCGTGAAGGCGCCCTTCTTATATCCGAAAAGCTCACTTTCCAGCATGGTTTCCTGCAAAGTGCTGGAATTAATCGCAACAAAGGGGTTTGCTGAACGGGGACTTGTACCATGAATAGCACGGGCAGCAAGCTCCTTCCCTGTGCCTGTCTCTCCGGTAATCAGAACGGGTGTATTCGTAGGGGCAACCAATGATATGAGACTCCTCACCTTCTTCATCGACTGGCTTGTCCCTACAAAATCGTCGTGCGCCTCAATTCTGTGAAGGTGTTCCTGTAGAACAATAGTTTTTACCTGCAACATCTTTTTCTCGTATGCCTTTGAGATTATATTTGAAAGCTCCGACATTTTGCATGGTTTCGTCAAATAATCATATGCGCCAAGTTTCATGGACCGGATCGCAGTATCGACGGATGCGTAACCGGTAAGTATTATCACTTCCAGAGTTGGCTCCAATTGCTTCAACTTTAAGAGGAGCTTGACACCATCCATATCGGGGAGTCTGATGTCAAGAACCGCTATATCAATGCTCTCACTTTTGAAGACAGAGAGAGCTTCATCGGCACGAAAAGCAGTAAAAACCTTCATACCGTCTTCCGTTAATTTCTCCCTGAATGCCTCTACGAGCCGTACTTCATCGTCGACGATAAGAACGCGGATCATCTTTACCAGCCTGCCTTGCCGGTTTGTTTGCTACAAACAGGAAATACGACAAAAAAGGTGGCGCCATACCCTGGTTTGCTGTCCATTTTAATAGTTCCTCCCATATTGGTAACGAAATCGTAGCATAAAGCCAGACCAAGACCTATTCCTTTTTTTGATTCCTTTGTCGTAAAAAATGGTTCAAAGATCTTTTCTGCAATCGAATCGGGAATCCCTATGCCGTTATCCTCTATCTCTACCACTATCTCGTTATTGTTGAGTCCGGTTTTTATCCATATAGTTGCATCCATTCGCTTCTCGGTTGCATCTACAGCATTGTTTATGAGGTTCACAAAGACCTGACGGAGGGCATTTATATCCCCTTCGATGGCGGGTAATTGAGGGTTTGTTTCCCTGACAATCCGTATTGACTTGTCAATGTTCATCAAATCGAGGATGCTATCGAGGAGATCATCAATGTCTATATAGGTGATTTCCAATCCATCCTTATGGGACAAGCTAAGAATATCGGTGGTAACATGCTTGCATCGGAAGGCCTCTTCCTCGATTATCGTAAGGTACTTTTTGAGTCTTGCCAATTCGGGCCGTTTCGTCGAACTGCCCTGGATGGATTGGAGACAACTGACGGCACGCTCTGAATAAGCTACCAGCGTACCGAGGGGGTTATTCAGCTCATGGGCAATACCGGCAGCTAACCTTCCAATGGCTGACCTCTTTGCCTCCTGCATGAGCTTTGCTCTCGTCATCACCCGGTCTGTGGTCTCTTCGATAATGCAGAGAAGCCCTGCAATTTGTCCATTCTTTTTTTTTAAAGGGACCCCCTTGAAATCCATGAAGATGTTCCGGTCACCCTTATAGGTCATAAAAGGAAAATCCCAGAGTTGAAAGGGTTTGCCTTGCAACCCCCGTTCTAAATAGGCGGCAAGGCCACACTGAATCGTGTAGGGGTTCTGAAGCCAATTAAAACCGATGAGTCTTTTTTCCGCCTTCGCCTCCAGTCCTGAAAGAGACGATAGCGCAGGGTTTATACTGGTAAACATACCATTTCTATCGAGGGTGAATATTGCTACCGGGGCATTATTGATGATAGCCTTGTTGAATTCATTGAGGAGACGGAATTGGTTCTCCACCTTTTTCTTTTCCGTAATGTCTTCAATGCTTCCCTCATAATAGAGGACTGTTCCGTCTGTGTCACGGACTATGCGGGCGTTCATCGAAGCGGTGATTATGCTTCCGTCCTTCTTGTACAACTCGCATTCAAAGCCTCGTATCTCCCCATCTCTTTCAAGCGTCCCGGTAAAGAGGGAGCGGAGTGCAGGCTCAACATAAGCTTGACGTTCTATGTTTGTGAGGAGCAATACAAGCTCTTCCGGCGAGCTATATCCCAGCATCTTAGCAAAGGATGGATTGGCCACGACAAATTGACCTTCCGGTGTGGTCTGAAAAATACCCTCGATGGCATTTTCAAATATACTGTGATACTTCTCCTCAGCCCTTCTCAACAACCCTTCAGCACGCTTTTTCTTGGTGATATCCAGCAGAGTCCCTATCAGCGCAGGTTTCCCTTGATAGGTCGTGCGGGAACCGTAGGCCTCAATATCGATAATTTCCCTATTCCTGGTGAGTCCCCTGAATTCGTAATGGAAGGACTCGGCTTCACCAGATACCCTTTTCCGTATATTCCCCGCCACTAAAGACCAGTCCTCCGGAATGACCACGTCCTTTGGCCTTGTCTTTGTAAGAAGTTCTTTTACTGTGTAGCCGAATATCTCTGCCAGCTTGGGATTTACATACTGGAAGGCTTCATCTTGAATAAGGTAAATGCCGACAAGCGATTTCTCTGCCAGATCTCTGAACTGGTTTTCTTCGATATAGAGTGTCTTTTTCTGCTTTTGCTTTCCGGCATTTGTAGGCCCCTTGGCCGCTTCAGAGAGATCTTTTTTTCTTTTATTTTGGGCAGGCATGACGTAGGCTCAACTTTGACATATATACAGCATGATAGTCACATAACGAATTTCTATTAAACAATCTTCTTACAAAATATATGATTTGAGCAGATTTTAATCCAAATAGTATTGGGTACTGAACGTCGAGCGCGACAAATGAAATGTCATATAAATATCTTCTCAAAATAATCTTATCCCAACAGAGAATATCATGGGTAAAATGGAGAACACAAGAAGATTGGTCTTTCGTCACGTGTAACTCACCCACAATTTGACGTCATAAACAAAATTCAGAGTGACTATATTGTACTGGTTGCAGACACAGCGTTTTGCATTTATTTTGACGGTACCGAGATATTGTCTCAGCAAGAAAGGTGATATCTCGGTACGAATTGATAGTAAAGCGTCTTTAAAGAAGGGGTTTTTCGACTTTGTTTTTGTGTATTTATGAAACACCTGATTCTAATTGGCACAAAGGCATTACACTTTACCATGCACATACATTTCATAGTCAAAACAAAACATTATAGAACGTTGACACAGTTAGTGTTCAGGACCTCCTCACTTGTCTGGCATGGTAATTGCTCAAATAACTGCAGATGACTGCAAGTGGGGACAGAAAATTGTATTGGGAGATAGAGGAGGTTCTGAGAACCTTTCCCGGCATTCTCGATGTTATGTTGACAACCGATTCAAATGAAGCTGGAGGTGAATCAATAAAGGCCCTTGTTGTCATGAGAGAGGGAATTACCGTGGCAGAGTGTGATATTATAAAATTCTGCGGCGAGCATTTACCTGGCCACATGAAACCCCAGTCAATAGAGATCTACAAGCAACTGCCAAAGAAACATCCAGAAAAATTATTAAAAAGAGATTAAATTCCCCATTACCTGCCATCTATATTTTTCCCGATGTTTTCCCTACCTATATTTTCTGGACGCCAATAAATCCAGGGCAATAATTTTGGATGCAGTCTTCGTAAGAGACTTTTGGCTTACCCGGTGAGGAATTCCAGACAAGCCAAAAGCGATGCGTTGTTTGATCAGCTCTTGCTAAAAGACAATCTAATATCTTTTTTCAGTATTTTTCCTTGGGGACTTTTCGGGAGTTCCTTCCAGAAGGCAACTGATTTAGGTTTTTTGTATCCTGCCAGACGTTCGCCGCAGAACTTTATGATCTCTTCTTCCGTTGCCACAGCCCCCTCTCTGAGCACCACTACAGCCTTCGGTACTTCGCCCCAGTGTTCGTCGGGGATCCCTATAACCGAAACTTCAAGGACCGCCTGATTCTGGTAAAGCACTTCCTCGATCTCACGGGGGTAAATGTTGACACCACCACTAATTATCATGTCGTTTTTCCGCTCAACAATATATACGTACCCTTCTTCGTCGAATCTGCCAAGGTCGCCGGTATGAAGCCACCCATTCTTCAGCTTTTTCTCCGTCTCTTCAGGCATCTGCCAGTATCCTTTCATCATGGCTTCGCTTCTGCCTATTATCTCTCCTACTTCACCGACAGGCATGTCTTTATCGTTTTCGTCGACAATCCTGATCTCATAATTGAGGGCCGGCCTTCCCGACGATGCAAGCCGCTTAATCGTTTTCTCAGAACCATCGAGTATGTGGTCTTCAGGCTTCAATACAGTGGTGAAAGGGCCGCTTTCGGTCTGTCCATACAGTTGAGCAAAACCGCAGGGAAAGATCTCAAGCGACCTTTTGAGAAGCTCTACCGGCATGGGGGCTCCGGCATATAAGATGAGGCGCAGACTTTTCAGGTTGAACTTTGTAACGTCTGGCACCTGGAGGAGGCTGTGAATCATAGTAGGAACCATCTGACAACGTGTAATCCGTTCCTTTGATATATAAGCAAGAACCTCTTCAGGGTTAAAACCGCCTTCTTTCCGTATATAGAACGTGTTCGGCATAAATGTATGTCGTACGATATTGTCTTCACATGCCACGTGGTACATCGGGAAGGTAATAAGCACCTTCTCGTCATATTCAACTCTCAGATCTATAGCGCTTGCTATCGCGTCGGACATAAGGTGCCTGTGTGTCCTCATGGCGCCTTTAGCCTTACCGGTAGTGCCCGCCGTAAATATAATACTCATCACGTCATCTTCATCAATAACAACGCCGGGTTCAGTTATTTGGGAATGAGAGATTATGTCTTCATAATGTTTCATATACGGATAACCTGAAGTCTGGAGAGAGACGTACTGTTCTATTGAAGTCAACCCCGGCTTCAACGAATCCATCATCTCCGTGTAGTCTTTGTCGATAAAAAGAAGCTTTGGACTCGAATAGTCAATAATATCCTTTAACTCTGTCTTCTTGAGATGATTGTTGTAAGGGCAGAAAATGCCTCCCGCCTTTGCTGCCGCGAAATAAAGTTCCATGAATTGATGACAGTTGTGAACAAGTACTCCGATGCGGTCGCCCTTCTTCAATCCTGTGCTGACCAAGTAGTTGGCCAAACCATTCACCCTTTCGTTCAGCTTGCGGTAACTCAGGGTAACCTCGTCAGAGATGATGGCAGGCTTCTCTGGGAACTTGTTCGCGTTTCTTGTGAGCATATCTCCAATAACCATAAAAATGCCTCCTTAACGCGCTTTCTATTTTGTTAAAAACGTACTTCTTCACCCAGATATGAGATACCTCACCTATGGTATTTCGTAAAAGGAAAAGGGTGTTTATTTCATAAGCACACTGGGCAAATATGTTGCAATTTGCGGAAATATAAACAGCAGAATCATGCAAAAAACCATCGCCGCCAGAAAGGGATAAACTCCAGCGTATATGGTGCTCATAGGTACCTTTGTAATGTTCCTTACGATAAAAACACAGATGGCAACAGGAGGAACAACTGAACCGATACAGACCGTGCAGGCTATCATGATGCCGGACCAGAGAGGGTCATAACCCATCTGCATCATCATAGGAAAGAAAATAGGCGTTGCCAGGATCATGAAGGCAAGATCATCGATAAAAGAACCACCGAGAAGGTAAACTAAAAAGATGATGATACATATTGCCATTTTAGGCAATGGAAGCGCCATAATCCAGGCTGCAGAAGCCTGGGGTATATTTGTTACCGCGATAAAATGACCAAGCACGGCTGAACAGGCGATAAGCATGAGGACCATACACGCAGTCCGTAGTGATTCCTGTATTGAACGCGTAAAACCCTTGAAGTTTATATCTCTTTTCAGTACGCAGAGGAGAAGGACAGTGCAGGCCCCGATACTGCCCGCTTCAGTGGGGGTGAAAAAACCATACATGAGGCCGCCTATCAAAATAAGAAAAATGACGATGGGCCATATTACAGAGGGGAGTGTCTTCACTCTCTCCGGCCAGGCATACTTTTCGCTTCGTGGGCCAAGGGAGGGGTTGATTTTGCACCATCCGAAAATAACGAGAATGAAGCAAGTGGACATAATAAGGCCGGGGAAGATCCCTGCCATAAAGAGCTTGCCGATAGACTGCTGGGTGATAATGCCAAAAACAATGAGGGTAACACTGGGAGGCAGGAGGACGCCGAGGGTCCCTACCGTGGCGACGATGCCTGTGGAAAGTTTTTTGCTGTATCCGTAACGGTCCATCTCCGGGATTGCCACACTGGCAAAGGTTGCCGACGTGGCCGCAACGGATCCGCAAATCGCCTTGAACACGGTAGCCCCTGCCACTGTCGCCACCGCAAGCCCTCCGGGGACATGCCCCAGAAACTTGTGCGTCGTATCATAGAGCCGTTTCGCAATACCCGCATTAAAGGCAATTTGGCCCATGAGGACAAAAAGCGGAATGGCTGTCAACCCGTAGTTGGCAAGGGCATCGAGCAAGTCGTTTGCCATAAGGCTGACAGCGGTGTCGAAATCATTGAGAATGGTAAATCCGATAAAACCAATGGCCGCCATTGCGAAGGCCAGTTCAATACCGGTAAGGAATAAGCCTAAGAGCACAACTAGTGCTATAAGGCCGATCATGGTCTCATTCATGCTTCCCTCCTTCAGCAATAATTTTGAAGATCTGTGTGAGAAGCACAAGGCATTCTATAAAGCTCGCCAATGATAACCCATAGGCAACGGGGTAGTAGGGTACCTGGAGCGTGAGGGAAACCTCATGAGTGTTATAGAGGTCAATCCCTTTCAAAAAGAGGGCATAGGTGAAAATGACAAAAACCCCGAGACTGATGAGTTTGGTGCAAATATTAAGGGCCATCAGCGCTTTACCGTGGACCACTCCAGTGAGCATGTCTACGTTTACGTGGGCGCCATCCATAGAGGTCTGGGCAATGGCAAAACCGGCCACAATAGCCCCGGCGTATGACATGAGTTCAAATGTCCCCGTTATTGGCTTCCCCAGGTAACGTAATATAACATCGGAACAGGTGAGGAGCATCATCAGGGCAAGAATGAGCCCTGCGATGAAGTTCGCGCTTAGCGTGATTCTCTTCGTAGCATTATAAAATACTTCCATTCCTGTTGCCTCCTTTGGTATGGTGCATACCCCCGAGGTTCTGGGCCCTCAGGGGGTATGCTTTAATAGGGGGTTAGAAGCCCTGTAGGCATCAAGACCTATTACTTCCTAAGAGCATTCATGAGGAATTTTACTGCTTCGTCGCCAGGCATTCCTTTTGCATTTGTGTCTTTAATATACTGCTCGACGAGAGGTTTACTGCCCTTTTCATACCATCTTGCTTCTTCTTCTTTGCTCAGGGTAATAATCTTGTCGCCCCTTTTCACAAGCCAGTCTTTTCCTTCTGCCGTAATATCGGCCCAGAGTTTTGCGTATTTAACAATATACTCCTCGCTCATTTTATCGATGGTAACCTGAACATCAGCAGGGAGTGAAGCAAATTTCTTTTTGTTCATCATGACAACAAACGTTGCTGAATAGGCCGTAGTTTTATTTTCAGTGGAATATTTTACGTGTTCACCGGTACGAAAATTGTAAAGTGCCTCATAGCTCGACATAAGCCCATCGACAACACCTTTTGAAAGGGCATCGTAGACATCAGGCATAGGCATCGCCACCGGCGCTGCGCCAATCAAACCGACAAATTTTGCATTGGATCCAAAACAACGTAATTTGAGGCCCTTTGCATCTTCAAGCTTGTTAACGGGTCTGGTCTTCGTGTGGAGATAACCACCAGGCTGAGAATGGAATAAGAGGATCTTCACATCATCAAGTTCTTTTGGCTTGAATTTCTTATAAAAATCGTTCGCAATCTTTGTGCCATCCCCATTTTCTGGCCAACCGATGGGAAGATCGAGCACCTGTGAGAAAGGGAACCTGCCCATTGTGTATCCAAGTACATGGTTACCTACATCGGCGATACCCTTAACGACGGCATCATAGGATTGAGCGGCAGGGACAAGCGTGCCGGCTGGATAATAATTGACTTTTACCTTTCCATTAGTACGTTTTTCAAGTTCCTTGCCCCACTCCTGTAAAATTGTATCATGTTTAGCTCCGACCGGGAACCAGTTGGTAACTTTTAGTGTTATCGCCTTTTGCTGGGCAAAACTGTTCGGAACAACCACACAGGTAACTGCAAAAAACAAAAGAACAAATACTTTGATAATGGTTGATGGTCTCATGAAACCCCCTTTGAAGAATATTTTTTATTTTGCTGCATTGTTATAAAAAGCAATTTCGATGCCACGCGACCAACCCTGTTCGAAAACAAGCCTGGAGAGTGCAATCACTCTTGAGAAACCCCGCATGGGCAGGATAGATTCGGATGATCGGTTCTTTATCCGTTGTGCATAATGGATACATCTCTGTATCGTATTTACACATCCGTCACAAAGGGAGGATATATGGTCTCCGCTTCGACGATGGAATGCCTTATTAGATACTTTCATCATATACTGCAAGAGATCTCTCACCGCTTCCATAACCTATCGTCCCAACAATCTTTTTCCGATAATCAATTTCTCAACTTCTTTGGTCCCCTCGAAAATTTCGATGACCTTTGCATCACGCCAGTAATGAGCAACATCGTATTCCTCAAGAATACCATAGCCTCCGTGCAGTTGTAAGGCTTCGTCTGAAACTTTCACCGCCACCTCAGCCGCATACCACTTTGTCATGGCAATAATTTCATGGTCCATTTCACCCCGATCTACCCTCGCGCTCGTGCTGTAAAGGAAACACCTCGCTGCCTCAACCAAAGTGGCCATCTCGGCTATCTTTGTCTGAACAACCGGTGAATCGGCTAGAGGCGCGCCAAACTGTTTTCTTTTACGCACATGGTCTATGGCTTTTTCTAATGCCCCCTGGGCTGTGCCGACACCAAAACCTGCTGCTTCGAGGCGAGAACGATTGAGAAATTCCATGATGTTATAAAACCCTTTTCCCTCCTTTCCCAGTAAATTTTCTTTCGGTACTCTTACATCATTAAAGGTAACCTCCCCCGTATCAGAACAACGAATGGAAAGCTTATTCATTAATTTGCTTGCTTCGTAACCCGGCCTGTTCGTTTCCACAATGATGGTGCTGAAACGATCGTATTTTTTCTTCGCTTCCGGGTTTGTAATACAGAGCACAATCAAAAAATCAGCACGATTGGCATTGGTAATAAAGGTCTTATTACCGGAAATTATATAGTCCTCTCCGTCTTTTTTCGCCATGGTCTTTATGGAGGAAACGTCACTTCCCGCATCGGGTTCTGTAATGGCTACACCCATTTTTGCCTTACCCCCGCAAACCATAGGAAGGTATTTCTGTTTCTGTTCTTCCGATCCAATGAGCTTTATCAGCTGTGTGCCAAAAAACGTTGAGGTTATTGAGTGGGCGATACCGCAGTCTATTCGGGCCAGTTCCTCACAGATTAAACTGTGTTCAAGATACCCAAGACCAGCCCCGCCATATTCTTCGTCTATAAAGACGGCAAGAAATCCAAGTTCTGCAGCTTTTTCCCAAAGCTTTTCATCAAAGTGCTGCTTTTCATCAAGTTCCCGGGCTATTTCTTTCAGTTCTCCTTCGGCGAATTCCCGGGCTGCCTTTTTTATGTCTTTTTGTTCTGATGTCAGTTCGAACATTTCTCAACCTCCCTCTGGTAAGTGGTATTATTCAACAATGATATATTAATAAAAACCCCTTCATGATACTTGCTGTATTCTCGCTCAGGTCAATGATCATCATAATGAACCGAATTGTTTCCGTAGTTCCGGTTTTGCAATCTTACCAGCTGGATTACGGGGCATCTCAGGGATAAAGTAGACCATCTTCGGCACTTTATATCCAGCTATCTTTCCCTTGCAGTATTGGATTACCTCGCTATCAGTCATCTTTTCTCCGTCATTCAATACCACGATTGCCGCAACTGCCTCTCCCCATACTGTATGAGGAACACCGATTGCTGAAGATTCCCGCACGGCGGGGTGTTCATTGATAACCTTTTCGATCTCCGCCGGATATACGTTTTCCCCTCCGGTAATGATCATGTCCTTTTTCCGGTCAATAATGGAGATATATCCCTTCTCGTCAATGGCACAGATGTCTTCAGTATAGAACCACCCGTCTCTGAAGGCCTTCTGTGTTTGCTCTTCCTTGCGCCAGTATCCAACAGCAGTGCCCAGACCCCTGGCCTTCATTTCGCCGATACCCGGAAGGATAACCACCTCATCGTTGTCATCAACAATGAGGACTTCGCAGTCATAAGCTGCCCTCCCGCAGGACTCAAGGATATCGATATTTCCTTCGGCAAATTCTTTTTCAATGTCCTTCACTGAAAGGTTCGTGGTGACCCCCGTCGTTTCTGTTGTACCGTGATGTTCGCCGAGAATACAGCCAAAGGTGTCGATGAATTGTTTATAGACAGACGGTATGATCCCCGCTCCGGCAAACCAGAGCTTTTTCATGCTTGAAATATCATATTTTTCCTTCACAGAAGGCCAGGTATCGAGAAGCATCCTTACCATGGGTGTCGCAAGCATGCCCGCCACCAGACCTTCTTCGTGGGCTGCCTTAAAAAGCGCTTCGGCATCCCATTTCTGAAAAAGCATGCTCGTGGCCCCTTTATAGAAAGGTCCTAGGAAAGAAGTGCAGGCAGTCACATGGTACATTGGGCAGATCGTAAAACCAATATCGTCGGTTTTAATCTCATTGTTGAAGGAGCAGGTACGTCCACAATGGTAAAGATTTCCATGAGTTTGCATTACGCCTTTCGGCAGCCCCGTTGTTCCACTGGTATACATGAGCATGGCGATGTCGTCTTCCAGGACCGGCATATCTGGGTCATTGGGCGTTGCATTCCGAATCACCTCTTCGTAGTCATGCCATTCTTCCGGTTTTTTTTCTTTCGATCCGATATAAATAAAGTGCTCTATATTGGGAAGTTGTTCCCTTATCTGCTCTACAACAGAGAGGTACTGTTCGTCAACACATAAAGCCCTTGGCGCAGCATCCAAAAGCACGCCCGCCATTTCTGGTGGCGCCAGCCTGAAATTGACAGGCACGAAAATATATCCCGCACTTGGTACGCTGAGGATCAATTCCATGTATTCATAGCTGTTCTGGCTCAGTATGCCTACGCGATCTCCCTTTTTCAGTCCCATGCTGTGTAATGCGCGCCCCATTCTGTTTGTCCTGTCCTTGAGGCCCTTAAAGGTGCACATCTTGCCCGTCTCGACTTCCTTCATTGCAATTTTATCAGGGTAGAGTGCTGCATTCCTGTTGATGAGTGTTCGTAACGTAGAAAAGTTTCTTTCTCCGGTCATTACAGACTCCTTCTGGTGCTGGTCTTTTTTCATAGGCAAATTGTTTATCAACCGTTTCGGTCTCTGTGATGTCTAATAGCAATTGCCGTGCCAACACGGGGAAAATCCTTTCCCAAGGCGGCAAACACCTGACAATATTCGTTCTTCTGCGGAGGGGCAAAATAAAATAGTCTTGTGAAAAATAATAAGAATGGTAACGAGTGTTCCCATTCTACACACTTTCGAGTACTTACATTTGAATATTCTCTACAGGTTATTTGTCGATGTGCAGGGGAGAATCTTTCTGGATCTCTTCAACTTTTTGGTATAATTTCTTTCTGCTGATACCCAGAAGCCGGGCTGCTTTGCTTTTGTTCCCACCGGCAAGTTTGAGCACTCTCTCTATGTGATCCTTCTCCATACTGTCCAGTCGTAATGTATCCTGAGTCCACGCCTGTTTTTCAATCATGGGAGCAGAAGGTGGCGCCTCGACCATGCTCTGTGGTAAGTCACTACTTGCAATGGTCTCTCTGCTGGCCGATATCAATATGGCCCGTTCCAACACATTTGCCAGTTCTCGCACATTCCCGGGCCAGGTATAGTTCATAAGAACATTCAGGGCATCTTCTGAGATGATCTTCTTATTACCACCCCTGGCATGCTTCTCCATAAAATAATTGGCCAGACGGGGGATATCTTCTCTTCGATGACGCAGCGGAGGGACAGTGATAATGAAGGTATTCAACCTATAGAATAGATCCTTGCGGAACCGGTTGGTTTCCACCTCTTCTTCTATGCTTTTGTTAGTGGCAAAAACAAACCGGACATCGACGGTAATCTCTTTTGTATCTCCAAGTCTTCTGAAAACAGACGTTTCAAGAGCCCGGAGCAGTTTTGCCTGAATAGCGGGGCTCATGTCGGCCACCTCGTCGACAAAAAAAGTACCCTTGTCAGCAATCTGCATAAGACCCACTTTGTCTGTCTGTGCGCCGGTGAAGGCACCCTTCTTATATCCGAAGAGTTCACTTTCGAGGATATTTTCCTGCAGGCAGCTTGCATTAACGGCAACAAAGGGATTTGCGGAGCGACTTGAATTATCGTGAATGGCCCTGGCGACCAGCTCTTTCCCGGTACCTGTTTCTCCCAAAACCAGAACAGGTACATTAGAAGTACCCAACAAAGAGATGAACTTTTTTACTTCTTTGATCCCCTTGGCTTCCCCGATTAATCTATCATGGGTCTCGACCCGCTGCAGGTGGGCTTTGAGAATAATATTCTTTTCCTTGAGCTGTTTCTTTTCATAAGCCTTCAAGATTATAGTATGCAGTTCCGAAAGCTTGCATGGCTTCGTGAGGTAATCATAGGCCCCGAGTTTCATGGACCGTATGGCAGTATCCACCGAGGCATAGCCCGTAAGCATAATGACCTCAGCGGTCGGTTGGGCCTCTCTGAGCATTTCCAAAAGCTCAACGCCGTCCATGTCGGGGAGCTTTATATCAAAAAGTCCCACATCAAGGGGTTCTGCCTTAATTATGGAAATGGCATCCCGTCCGTTTGACGCAGTGAAAACTTTCATGCCTTCTTTAGAAAGCTTTTTCTTGAATGCTTCCAGTAATTGATGTTCGTCATCCACAATGAGGATTCGTATGACAGGGCTCTCAGTTTCCATAGTCTTCCTTTCGGTATACAGGGAAAATAACCTTGAAGGTACTTCCTCTTCCCAATGTACTTGCTACTTCAATCTTTCCGCCCATTTTGTTCAGAAATTCATAACAGAGAGTAAGACCGAGTCCTACGCCTTTGCCCGAATCTTTTGTCGAGAAAAAGGGTTCAAAAATCTTGTCGACGAGGCCTTCGTGAATACCGACGCCATTGTCCTCAACGGCAACTATCACTTTGTTATCAGAGGGAAAGACCTTAAGCTGTATTACTTTCACTTCTCTTTCCCCTACAGCATCCACGGCATTCTGAAGAATATTCATCAAGGACTGCTTTGTCGCATTTACGTCCCCTTTGATATGCGGCAAGTCAGGGGCAATCTCCTTCACAAAGTGAATGTTCAATTTCTTGAAGTTAATCAACTTTATAAGATCGTTTAAACAGGCATTCAGATCTATTTCCTGAACTTCAAAGCCTTTTTTCTTTGTCAGATCAATCATGTCCTTGATGATGTTTTTGCAGCGAAATGCCTGCTCCTGTATGACATCGAGATATTCCCGGAGTTCAGTCACGTCGCTTTCGTTTACAATACCCTCTTTAAAACCCTGGAATAATTCGCAGGCCAGCTCTGAATTAGCAGCAATTGTGGCCAGAGGATTATTCAACTCATGGGCAACCCCTGTCATGAGTCTCCCGATGACGGACATTTTTGCGTCCTGAATTGACTGTATCTTTGCCTTTACCTTTTCCGTATTATCTTCAATGATACAGAGCAGCATCTCTACCGTGTCGCTTTTGCCTTTTAAGGGAATTCCCCGGAAATGAATATACTGCCCTGTGTCCCCACGATAGGTTACAAAGGGAAAGTCCTGCAGTTCAAATGGCTCACCCTGGAGTCCCTTTTTTATATGTTCAGCAAGGCCGCACCTCACCGTGTATGGGTTCTTAAGCCAGTTAAATCCAACAAGTTTTTCCTCCGCCTCGGAACCCAGTCCCGAAAGGGCGGCCAGCGCCGGATTTACACTGGTAAATTTACCGCTTTTATCTATTGTAAAAATCGCTACAGGCGCGTTTTCGATAATCACCCGGTTAAAGTCATTGAGACGGCGTAGTTCATCTTCCGCCCTTTTGTGGGCCGTTATATCCTGAACAGTGACAATAACAAGCGGTCCACTGTCGACCGTTTCTTCTTTTAAGGGTGTTGATGTAGTCAGATAATAGGCGCCCTTCCCCATGAAGATTCTTCGCATTTCTGCATACTCCGACGCCCCGCTCTCGAAGGCTTTGATGGCAGGACAATCCTCGCAAGGAGCTTTGTTGCCGAATATTACCGCATAGCAGTTTTTGTTTTCTGTATAGGAAATCTTCTTTCCCTTTATCCATCGCAACAACCTTTCATTGGCCCAGTAGATATTTAATTCTCTGTCGATGACATAGATACCGATTGGAATAGAATTGAGGATAGACTGAACAAGGTCCTTCGCTGCTTCAGGCGTCGCACTCAATTATATTGATCTCCCATAGAAAATTAACTTATTGCAATATTATATATTTTTTTCCAAACAAAACATATCTTTATAAACTTGATGGATTTATGTCTTGACTAATTGGGGTCAGTACACTATAGAGACCGGTATATGCCAATTTGTTCGCCAACACACGCTATGGACTGTTGATGAGAAATAATTGAGAACTATAGAAGGTTTAGAAAAAATGGCGGAGGGAGTAGGATTTGAACCCACGGAAGGCGTGAACCTTCAGCGGTTTTCAAGACCGCCGCCTTAAGCCTCTCGGCCATCCCTCCGACCTGTACGATATAGAACCTCAAATGCAAGATTTGAAACAAAAAACTCTTTACCAGCGGAGCAGACTGCTTCCCCATGTGAGACCACCCCCAAAAGCCGATAGGACTACAAGGTTATCCTTCTTCAGTGTTCCGTTGCGTGCAGCCTCATCAAGGGCAATAGGTACTGTTGCTGAAGAAATATTACCATATTTTTCAATGGTCATATAGATCTTATCCATAGGCACATCCAACTTTTTAGCCATCGCCTGAAGTATCCTAATATTTGCCTGATGGGGTATGATAAGATCCACATCGCTAATCGTATATCCATTTGCTGCCGCTGCTTCCTCGCAAGCCCCGGCAAACCGGTTGACGGCCACCTTAAAAGATTTATTTGCCTCTATCATCTTCAGAAAATGAAGACCCTTATCTACGCTTTCGTAGGAAATGGGTGTCGTTTTCGAACCACCTCCAGGCATAAGGAGCGTGTCACCACCTGCGCCATCAGTATGAATATGAGTTGAGAGTACTTCGGCTCCATTCTGGCTTTCAGTAACTATTGCCGCTCCGGCGCCATCTCCCCAGAGAATACAACTTTCCCGTTCTTTCCAGTTCACTACTCTGGTCATTATCTCACCGGCCACAACAAGCACTTTTTTATTCGCTCCAGCCCGGATAAGTTTATCGGCTAAATGGAGGGCAAAAAGAAAACCAGAGCATGCGGCAGTAACATCAAAAGACACGGCATTGTCACATTTCAGTTTTGCCTCTAACCAATTCGCGCCAGCCGGGCAATGTGTATCAGGAGTAATTGTGGCAAGAATGATGAGGTCTACATCGGCTGCTTTGATACCGGCCATTTTCATGGCCCTTTCGCTGGCAATTTTACACAGATCAGAGGTTGCTGCATCTTTTTCTGCTACCCTGCGCTCTTTAATACCCGTTCTTGTATAGATCCATTCATCTGTCGTATCAAGAAATTTCTCAATATCAAAGTTTGTCATGATCTTCTCGGGAAGATAAGACCCGGTTCCGATAATGCCGATTTTTTTCATCAAATACTCCGTTAGTTATTTCTCAACAGTGTCTAAATAGAACAGAAAAGTGTCAGTGTTGTCAAGGACAAAGATAGATTTATAGTCAATCCGCATGCTATAGTGAATACAAAATAACTACAAAATAAGGAGCACTAGATAAGGTTCTGACAAGAATATCCTTGACAGAAAGTGTATAATATTTTTAAAACTACTTGCTAACCATATGACGAAAGACCATATAGACATAAAGGGCTTCCTTGTTGTTCTGATATTAACTATCCTCTGGGGCCTTAATTATTCTGCAATCAAATTATCCAACACTGGTTTATCGCCGGTTTTTACTTCATTGCTTCGCTCGGTGATCGCATCATCATGTGGAATTATATATTGTATCATTATCAAACAAAGACTATTTCACCGAGGCATACTGCTCTTTCATGGGGTAATGGTGGGTATTCTCTTTGGTTTGGAATTTGTCTGCATCTATTTCGGGCTTCTCTATACAGACACCGCAAGATCTGTAATATTTGTATATCTTTCACCTTTTATTGTAGCCGCCGGCGCACATGTATTTCTCAAGGAAAGGCTCAATGTAATAAAAACAGCCGGCTTAATCCTGGCCTTCCTGGGGATCTATTTTGTCTTTAGAGGTAAACCCAGCACATATGGCCGCCTTATGTTTTTTGGCGATCTTCTGCAAATCATGGCGGCCTTTTTATGGGGGGCCACAACGCTTTATATAAAAAAGTTTTTAGCTGATAAAGTCCATCCAATCAATACATTTCTCTACCAACTCGTTTTTTCAATACCTATAATGCTTATCTGCGCATTGGTTCTGGAAGATACATGGGTAAAAGATATAAATGGGTCCATTATCGCTTCATTGTTTTACCAGTCAGTAATCATCGCCTTTTTATCATATTTTATCTGGTTTAAGCTCATTTATAAGTATCCCGTTGCAAAGCTTTCGGCATTTACTTTTCTCACACCTATCTTCGGGGTATTTTTCGGTGTTTTTTTCTATAAGGAAGAATTGACAACGGGCCTTGTTTTAGGGCTTATTCTTGTCTGCATAGGTGTTTTCTGCGCTAATTATAAAAAATGAAAAAACAGAGAATCATCACCATAATCGGCTTTGCCATAAGTCTCTTTCTACTCTATTTTTCACTGAAGGGTATTGAGTTCCATAAACTATTCAACACCTTGAAAAATGCCGACATGCGCTTTGTCTTCCTGCCAATTGTCTTTATCTTTTTATGTGTTATTCTCTGCGCTTACAGATGGTCAAAAGTAGTCGGGAATAATGTGCGTTTTCGGGATACCTTTATTTCGGTCTTCATAGGGCTCTTTATCAATAATGTATTGCCTGCACGAATCGGAGAAATTGCCAGAGGATACGCCCTCTCAAAGAGAAGAGGGATTTCTTTTACCTATTCGGTAACGACTGTTTTTGTGGACAGATTTTTCGATCTTGTGGGGCTTCTGATTATCACCTTCATCTTTCTCCCCAAGCATAGCCTTCCCGTTCCCCTTTCACGGGGCATCTATATGCTCCTCGGCCTCCTCATGGTCTGTACAACATTATTCATCATTCTGAGCAGAGAGGGTATCGCTGATAGGATCGCCAGTAGGCTCTCCAGAGTTCAAAAACCATTTATTGCCGGCTTTTCAAAACGTGTTCTTGAAATCCAGCAAAACCTAAGGCGCATCAGTTCCCCTTTTAATCTCATGTATTTCATTGCTATTGCCGTTGTTACGTGGCTTTCAATGAGCACTGCCTTGTATTTTTCGATGCTCACGCTTGGTGTCAAAATTGAGTTCATTAAGGTACCTTTTGTGTGTGCTCTTCTTAACATGGGACTTGTGATACCTTCATCACCGGGATATGTTGGGGTCTACCAGTTCCTTCTTGTATACCTTTTGTCAATTTTTGATGTACCACAACATGAAGCCTTTGCAGTTTCAATTCTATTCCACGCCTCATGGTATATTCCCTATAATATCCTCGGTGCAATCTTTCTCACCAAAGAACACCTTAAGATTCAGGACATCAAAAAGCTTGAGGAAGAAAAAGAGTTTACTGTCTCTGAAATCCGTGGCAATGATACCGGTAACGAATAATCAGGAAAAATGCTGCGTAGATTGCGCGACAAGTTTTTCAATTTACAATTGAATGATTTTTGTCTGATAATTATGGGTACTGGGGGATTTGTCGAAGACCTTTTGTTTCATCCAGACCGAGGATAATATTCATATTCTGCACCGCCTGCCCTGAGGCGCCTTTAACGAGATTGTCAATTGCCGATATAATAACAATCCTTCCATCATCGAGCACCTTTAACCCAATATCACAGTAATTTGAAAACCGTACAAACCTCGTATCAGGATAAAGACCTTCATCGAGAACCCTCACAAAGGGCTCTCCAAAATATGTTGTTTTGTAAAGCGCCAGGACTTCTTTGGTTGATAACTGTTCCTTGAGCCTTCCGTAAACTGTTGTCAGAATTCCTCTGTTCATTGGCAGCAGGTGAGGTACGAAAAAAATCTTTGCATCAGAATATTTACTCACCTCTTTTTGTATCTCGGGTTCATGACGATGAACGCCAACATTATAGGCCTTAAAACCTTCCGACACCTCACAAAACAAGCTGCCTGTCTTCGCTTCCCTTCCGGCTCCGCTAACACCCGATTTGGAATCGATGAAAATATCGCCGGAAAGCATCTGTTCTTTAAGAAGCGGATAAAGCCCGAGGATTGCTGAAGTGGGATAACATCCGGGATTGCCGATGAGATGACTATCTTTAATCTTATTTCTATACAGCTCGGGAAGTCCGAAGACTGCCTGAGGTAGAAGTTCTTTTGCCCTGTGAGGGATATATGTTTTTTCGTATAGCCCGACATCTTCGAACCGAAAATCAGCGCTTAAATCAACAATAACAGCTTTACCATTATAAAGTGCCTGGGCAGTTTCCATGGCGCTGCCATGGGGGAGACAGAGGAAATAGACATCACATTTGCCAGCATGCTTTTCCGCTGTAGGTTCAAGCATGCCTTCAAAAACACCCCTAAAAGCAGGGAATATATCTGAAATCTTTTTTCCTTTGTAGGTATTGGATGTAATAAGGGAAATTTTAACATCAGGATGAGTAAGGAGCGAGGATACAAGGACAGTGCCCGTATAACCTGTCGCCCCAATGATACCAACATCCCACATTGCGGATTATCTCTTTGAGAATTGGAAGCTTGCTCGTGCCCCTTTTTTCCCGTATTTCTTTCTCTCTTTTGCCCTTGGATCTCTCGTAATAAGGCCCTGTTTTTTGAGGATTGCCCTGAGGTTTGCGTTGAATTCCAAAAGGGCCTTCGCAATACCATGGCCTAAAGCCCAGGCTTGGGCAGGTATACCACCACCGTAAATGCTGGCAACAACATCGAATTTACCGATGGTACCGGTAAGCACAAAGGGTTTATTAACCATTAACTTCAATTCTTCGACAGGAAAATAACTTTCTATCTTTCTACCGTTTATGATAAATTCCCCTGCTCCTTGTTTTATCCAGACCCTTGCCACTGCAGTCTTTCTCTTTCCTGTTGCGTAGTACCTTTTTTCAGGCAACTTGTGCCTCCTTTAGCGTCATTTCCTTCGGCATCTGTGCCTTGTGAGGGTGTTCATTGCCTTTGTAGACTTTCAGCTTTTTTATCATTTGTCTTCCAAGGCTATTTTTTGGAAGCATCCCTTTCACCGCAGTTAAAATAACCTCTTCCGGTTTCTTTTCCAGCATAGTCTTGGCGTTTGTAACCCTTAATCCTCCAGGGTAATTACTATGATGTCTATACATTTTCTGGAAAAGCTTGTTCCCTGTCAGTTTTATCTTCTCTGCATTGACGATAATAATGAAATCGCCCGTGTCTGTATGGGGTGTGTATACGGGTTTTGTTTTCCCCCTCAGTACGGCTGCTACCTGTGCTGCCAGTCTACCCAGCACAATCCCGTCTGCATTGATTACATACCAATCTTTTTTAATATCACTGTCGTTTGGAAAATAGGTTTTCATTCGTCTCTCACCCTTAAAAAATTTGTCTAAATTAATATATTTGGCGCTCTAAGTCAAGCAAAACTTTATAAACAGTACCTTTACCGCATAAAGCTGCGCATAATTTTAATTTGCAAATTCATCTTCTCTTTCTTCCGTTTCATTATCCTCTTCTGCGTCTGTGTACCTATCATCTTCTTTGCCGATCTTGACAAGAATAAAACTATTCTCTCTATCTCTGCTGCCTTCCGGCTCCTGCTCAAGGAGAGAGAGAACCTCCCTTTGTGTATAGGCACTTTGAATCAAAGGCATAAATATTGCTTCGGTAATCAGAAAAACTTCCTGCTGATTCCCGCTGAACATACCGGCTTTATTGAGATCCCTTAGGTTATAAATCGGTTTATCCCTCTTTAAATAATAAATAAACGATGAATTCGTCACGTTATAGAGCACAATTGCATCATTATCAACATTCTTCAATATCTCATTTGTTTTGAGGCAGAATGGTTTTAAGGTCCGTTTCTGCTCCGCCATAGCCATAAAGATTGTAAAACCCCAGAATTCGAGGAAAATGAAGAGCAAAACAAGAATTGCTAACCCTCTCTTGAGTCGTTTTTTGTATATGAACCACATTGAGATGATTGCGCCCACAACGACAAGAGGACCCAGTATTATTTCCGAAATGTGTTTAAAATCTCCCAGTTTGAGAGAGTCATACAGCGCGCCTTTCCCCATAAAAACACAGATCATGGCCGCCCCTGCCAAAAAAGGGATTATGGCCGTAAGGATAGCGGCAAGCTTCATAACAAAACCATCGATATCCCCTTCGCTTTCCAGCCAGTCTGACAGTGCTTTGCCGGCAATGAGCATAAACGCCGGCACTATTGGAAGAATATAATAACTTCTCCTTGACCCCGAAACAGTGAAGAAAAGAAAGATCGTGCCGGTGACTACGATGAGCCAGCGCTTTTCCCAGTTCTTTTCGCTTTTCACTATTCCCCATAAAGAAGCAAGGACAATAAAGGTCCAGGGAGCCGAAAAAACGAGGCTATGTATAAAATAGGCATAAGGAGGCTCAACATGATCGAAAGGCTTTACAAAACGGATTACATTTTCTTTCCACATAAGAGATACAGAATCCCAGGAACCGGTAAAAAGCACTGGCAGTAGGAGAAGAATAACAAAAAGAATGATTCCTGAAAATGCTCCGGCTAATCCCTGCCATGACAAAATCCATTTATATTCATGAAAGATCTGTTCTCTTGTAAAATGCCACGAAAAACCTTGCTCCCGAAAGGAAAAAAGTATCCTTACCGTGCTATACACAATGACTACTGCAAAGGCTACCACTAATGCTACTGGGCCCTTGCAGAAAGAAGCTATGGCGCCGATACAATAGAAAGTCAGGAGATGCAAGAGGCATCCATCCCGGGCGCCACGGAGGAATACCCACAGCATGGACCAGATAGCCAAAAGATTGAGAATTTCAGCAGATGCCGTACGGGACCATAGAACAAACATGGCAGATGTAAGAAACAGAGTGGCCGACAGTGCGCCGGCCTTTTCTCCAAAGAGGTCCCTCCCCATCACAAAAACAAGCACAACCGACACGATCCCCGCCATAGCGGCAGGCATCCTTGCTGCAGCTTCGGTTATACCGAAGAGAAGATAAAAAGGTATGATAGCCCAGTAACTTAAAAGTGGTTTATCAAAATATACCTGACCATTAATTGTTGGCAGAAAAAGGTTCCCCGATTGGAGCATCTCCCGGGCAATAACGGCCCAGCGTCCCTCTGAGCCCCACAAAGAGCGTATCGACAGACCTGAATAAAAGAGGAAACCACTTACGAGAACCAGAAGGGCACATATCGTCCAATCACGGGAAGACCATTTTTGAAAAACATTATTTTTGGAAATAGAAGCCATGAATACGCCTAATATAAACCAGGTGATAGATAATAGGCAACGGATAATAGTTACTAATTTACATGAAATCGTTGTATCAATTTTGTATTATTACTCTATTTCAGCTTGGATGGGTAACAATTCGCTTTTGCGCTGGATAAAAAAACTTGTGACAAAAAGCACTATTACCAACACCAAAAGAATGATTTCCCGGTAATGGTCCCTGATAAAAAGCATGTTATTCAGCTCCGTCAGGAATTCCCCCTTGATGTTATGTATTAACACAATAAATAATCCTGTTGCCCAGAATCGCATAAATCTCGATATCTCATTCCGGGTTATTCTTTGTTTGGAAAAGCCCTTGATAACTTCTTTCATATTCCGTATTGAATAGGCATCAGGAAACAGCTGCGGCACATCAAGGCTGTATTTCAGAAAATCCTTTTCATAGAGTCCCGCAAGTACGCTTTCTTCCTGCCGTATAGTGGGCCCGTAAGACCAGTAGAAAAGAAAGGGGTAGGCAAGAAAAAGGTAGATATTGCCGCTCAATAGGCAAAAACTGGAGTCAATAAAATAATTTGCCATATAATATGGGTGCCTTACAACGTTGTATATTCCCTCTTTACATAAGACAATATTTCGAATGAGCACGCCTTTTGTGACGTAATGAAAAAAACATCCGAAGGTTAAAAGGAAGAATGATACTATAAGACGTACATTATCGAGATTATAAATAACCGAAGAAAAAATGCAGATGACAATAAGAATATCACGCAGATTACTCCTGTTAATAATAGGATATTTCTTCTTGTGATTCTCCACAATGCTTACATGCGCATGTTCCTGTTGTTTCAGATATTCCTCTCGCTCGGGTAATCCACTGAGTTGCTTTTTCAGTTTCTCAATGGTATTTTATTTTGTAACATAACACCCTGTACAAAGAATTACAAGCAATTCTAACACAACAACAAGGTAGGTGCATTATGGATAAATATCATATACTTGTCACAGACAATATTTCAGAGGAAGGCCTCAACGTACTCCTCCGGGACAAAACTGTGGAAGTAGATACAAAAGCCGGGATCAAAAACGAAGAATTGATAAAAATTATAGGTCAATACGACGCAATAATTACAAGGAGCGGAACACCGATATCAGCGAGTCTCATTGAAAATCCTGGAAAATTGAAAATTATCGGTCGTGCCGGTGTCGGTGTTGATAACATCAACATTGAAGCTGCAAGCAAAAAAGGGATTATAGTCCTTAATGCACCGACGGGCAACACTCTTGCCGCAACAGAACTCACCATGGGAATCATGCTCGCTGCGGCCAGAAAAATTCCTCTCGCAAATGATTCTCTCAAAAAAGGTAAATGGGATAGAAAAAAATTCCTGGGCATTGAACTTTATAATAAAACGCTTGGCATCATAGGTCTTGGAAGAATAGGAAGCAACGTAGCAATAAGGGCAAAAAGCTTCGGCATGAAAATAATCGCCTACGATCCGTATATTAAAAAGAGTAAAGCTGATTCCCTCGGCGTCAACCTTTATGATAAACTGGAAGATCTCCTCAGGGAAGTTGATATCATAACATTTCACACCCCCCTTACAGGGAAAACAAGGAATATGATTACCGCAAAAGAGATGGCACTCATGAAGGATAATGTAATCTTCGTTAATTGTGCACGGGGGGGTATTGTCAATGAAAATGACCTCTATGAATCATTAAAATCGGGGAAGACTTTTGCGGCCGGCGTAGATGTATTTGAAGAGGAACCTCCCGAAAGCAACAAGCTCCTAGAACTAGAAAACGTCTTTGCCACGCCCCATATCGGGGCAAATACCATGGAAGGTCAGGAAGCGGTTGCTATTATTATTGCGGAACAGGTGCTGAATGCCCTCCACGACAGGCCATACCTGAATGCCGTCAATATCCCCTTTCTGAAATCACAGCTTCCTGACCTTTTGCGACTCTATTTCAATCTTACGGAGAAAATGGGCAAACTGGCAGCTCAAATTACAAAAGGAAGGCCCGAAAAAATAACCATTGTTATGGTTGGAAAGAATTTTGAAGAAGACTTATGCGAACGAAAATTTGATGTGCCCTTCAGTTACCAACCCTTCACCATCGGTGGCTTAAAGGGGTTTTTGGAAGTCAGCCTAACAGAATCAGTAACACATATTAATGCACCATACATAGCGAAAGACCGTAATATTACCGTAGAAGAATCAAAAACAGACCAGTTCGATAAGTTCAACGATCTTATTCTTTTTATTCTAAAAACCGATCAAGAAGAGACTCGCATCGCAGGCACCGTATTTCCCGATAAACTGGGACGGGTTGTATTACTTGACCGGTTCCATCTCGATGTTGTGCCTGAAGGCAATTTTCTCCAATTCCGGATTTTTGACCGACCCGGTATTATCGGAAAAGTAGCTACAATTCTTGGCAACCATAGTATCAATATCTCTGGCTTCAGCCTCTCCAGACAACAAACCGGAGAAGAGGTTGCCTTTGTTTCCGTTGATAACACTATCGGTGAAATAGTGCTAGATGAAATACTCGAAATAGACGGGATGATTGAAGCGAAAAAAATACAGCTTTAAATTAAGGTTCCAGGTTCTGGGATAGGGGGTCTGTTGACCCCTGCCCTTTCCCATGGAGGACTTCCCGTATCTTCCTTCCCAGTGACACAAGGGTAAAAGGCTTGAGAATGACATTAAATCCTTCCTCAAGGATAAAATTTGCCTGTATTCCATCCAAACTATGACCGGTCATGAAAAGGACCGGCGTTGCTGCCTTAATTTTTTGCATTTCCCGATAAGCTTCGCGACCGTTCATTCCCGGCATAGACACATCGAGTATAACAATATCAATTTCGTCTGACTTTTCCCTGAACACTTCGACAGCTTCTACACCGTCTGACACAGGGAATACCTTATAACCGAGGGTTCTGAGGATCATTGCCGCAATA
>PNOF01000013.1 GCA_013824645.1 Syntrophus sp. (in: bacteria)
GATGGTTCCTCCATAATGTATCCAAATCGATAATAAATTATATCACACGGTTGTCGTCCACGTCGAGAAAAGGGCAAACCACTTATGAGATGGGAATGGGAAATGGCATAGGTAAAAGCAACGCGGAACTCAAAACAAACCCTATTTGTATACATTGCCCCTGAAATCTATTCTATCAATGAAAATTATATGTTTGTCAAAATCAATTTTTAGTATCATTCTGATCTTGCCCACTCTAACTCTGTGATACCCCTTCCACGCCCCTTTCAGCTTCTTGACATCAAGATTCTCCGTCTGTCCATGTGCATAATTGATAATCTTCTTTACCAATGCAAGGACCTTATCGTCCGTTATCCGTTCTTGTTCGGCAAAGCTGGTTGCCTGTTTGCTGAGCTTAATCTGCCACACGATATCACTCTTGCAGCATCAGTGTTTTTCCTATTTGTTTCGATGGTTTCTGATATGTTTTATCTATTTCTTTTTGTTCTTCATCGGAAACATATGGAGCTATTAGCAGGTAAAGTTTGGCCATTTCTTCTTCCATGGCATCCTTCACGGCATCCTTCACGGCATCCCTCACGATTTTCCTGAATTTGTTTTCACTCAATGCTTCAAGGTTCATATGGTTCCTCCTTGCTCATACATCAATATATAACATATCTCTGTTTAACCTGACACGAACAACTTCACGACTTCTTCTATCACGAATGGTTACAGGCTGCAGGTTGCAAGTTCCAGGTCACGGGTCTCAAGCCGGAAATTGAATAACGAGTAAGAGAAAACGCTAACTTTTCTTTGTCACAAACAGTTCGAGCCACTTAAGACCGGAAATTGTGAACAGAAAGGGTTAGTATACTTCCTCGTGACCGCCAATATCGATGAGCAATACTTCGTTCTCCTCCAGAAATGCAAATATGATACGAACATCATAATCTACACTGAAGGCCCATAACCCCTGAAGTTTACCTGTTAATTTGTGTGTCCTCAACTGTTTATTAAAAGGATCTGCAGAAAATAGCTTCATTGACTTTACAAATTTCTTTTTGAGATCATTATCGTTTCTGAGCTTTTTACGATATGCTTTCTTGAAACCATTGTCCCAGACAATGTTAATCATTTTCGAGGTCCTTTAACAAATCCTCGCCTGACCCCTTTTTTGTCTTGCCTTTTTTGAGATTCGACACTGCCTCTTTCGCTCTACCGACGATTCTTTCTCTTTTCGCTTCAATGAGTTGTTTCCGTATTAATTCGACAGCATATTCTCTATCCTCGAAAGGAAGCTCGTTAAAATCTTCGATTAATCTATTTAATGATGTGGTTTCCATTGTTTTATAAAACCTCCTTTCATGTTTTCACTTCTAAGCATAGTTTAGCATAAAACGGAAATAGAGGGCACCGGAACACACAAATTGCTTTTTGAGTTTCCTGCACACTTTGCGCTATGCACTGAGTGTGTAATTTAAGCTCTGTATACGAGGGGGTGCTTTGCCGTTATGATATGCCTCGTGTCAACTACCGGTATACCGAATGAGAGAAAGTCTACGGCACGGTATTCATCGTGCGCCGTGGCAATAAGGAGCATGTCAAATCCTTTTGTGATTTCGACAGATTTCCGACCGGCAAACTTCGCATATTCCCTCGTCATCCTGACAATCGGGATATAGGGATCATTATAGGAAACGATGGCCCCCATCTCTTCAAGTTTATCCATGAGCCGGTAGGAGGGCGACTCTCTATCGTCATCTACATTAGCCTTGTAGGCAAGTCCTAACATAAGGATTTTAGTGCCCTTGACAGGTTTCCCGACCTCGTTCAGCGCCTCAGCCACTTTAGATACCACGTAGTCGGGCATGTTCGTATTGATCTCGCCGGCAAGCTCGATAAAGCGGGTAACAAAATCATACTCGCGGGCCTTCCAGGTAAGGTAAAAGGGATCAATGGGAATGCAGTGACCTCCCAGGCCCGGTCCGGGATAGAATGCCTGAAAACCGAAAGGTTTTGTCTTCGCCGCTTCTATGACCTCCCAAACATCAATACCCATTTTATCGAACAATACTTTCAGCTCATTGACGAGGGCGATATTAACGGAGCGATAAATGTTTTCCAGAAGCTTCGTTGCCTCTGCCACCTTCGGGGAGGAGACGGGCACGGTCCTGTCCACCACCGTGTCGTAGAGGGCTTTTGCTGCCGCCAGACATCCTTCGGTATAGCCGCCAACAACCTTTGGTGTCGTTCTGAGGCTGAAGCTGCCATTATTGGGATCTTCTCTCTCCGGTGAAAAAGCGAGGTGGAAGTCTTTTCCCGCTTTGAAACCGGTCTTTTCGAGTACAGCCCTCATATCCTCATCGGTTGTCCCCGGATACGTCGTTGATTCAAGAATAACGAGCTGTCCTTTCTTTAAATACTGCGCGATTGTTTCTGTCGTCTTCATCACGTAGGAAAGGTCGGGCTCTCTGTACTTGTTGAGCGGTGTCGGCACGCAGATGAGGATACAATCCATATTTGTAAGGCCGGAAAAGTCTGTTGTTGCATGAAAGCGGGGTTGTGTCGCCGAAGCGGCAAAAAGGGGTGAGACATCAATATGCTTGATGTAGCCTTTTCCCTCGTTGAGGAGGCGGACCTTTTCGGGGTCGATATCAAAGCCCGTCACTGAAAATCCCTGTTTGTGAAACTCGATGATAAGCGGAAGGCCTACGTAACCAAGGCCGATTACACCGATTGCGGCCATTCTTTTACTGATAGTGTCGATAAGGTTCATTTATTTCTTCCTTTTATGTTGATTGGTGTGCGATTCGGGCCTCGAGGGTCCCCTGTCTTTCTCGTCCGCGCTTACCTATAATTGTTTTGGGGAAAAAATCTGTAGACCATAAACCACGCTATTTTCAAATATTCTCCCGTAACAAATTTCAAATCGCGGCCGTTGAGAAACCACAGACCGCCTTTATACTCTTCAAAACGGCTTGGAACAAAGGTTAACTGATAGTCATTCGTGCCAAATACTTGTTTCGCGATAATGCTGATCCTTCTCATGTGATAGGGGGAACTCACAAATATTGCCGATTTGAACCCTGCTTTGTCTATCATCTTTTTCGCTTCCAACACCTCTATGTGAGTGTCCTCAAAGTATTTCGGATACTGCAGGGCACTGGCAGCGCCCCCGCGGGCTTTGGCTGTATCGGGCCGCAGTTTGGGCTCGCCCGGCTGACCTGTAAATAATCCCGCATCGGAAACCTTCCCATAAGCAGGGATAATCAGATACCGGGCGTATCCGTCTTCGATGAGCTTGAATGCTTCCTCTTTTCTGGGTGTAAATTTGGAACCTAAAAAGAGGACAATGGAATCAGATTTTACTGGCTTATGGGTATAAACAAGGTAGTGCGGCGCATAGAAGGCTATGGCGCCAATAATCATTATGAGTAAAATAGTCGGTAATATGAACCGTTTCATAGGGGTAATCGGGAATGGGTGATCGACTGCACGAGGGAAGAGGGAAGAACCTTTTTGATGCTTATATAGAAAAACGCCTGATTTCAGCTTTTTCGTTTGCAAAGTTTATTAAAAGACCGATTTTGTAACCCGTGGCCTTGAGGCAATTGATTAATTGCGTTTCGCGTATTCTGTCCAGCTCGTCTACCATGGTGATATCGAGAATGATCTGGTCGTCAACAATGATGTGTGCGTAATATTCGCCCACCGAGGTACCTTTGTACCAAACCTTCAAGCGTACATTGCTTCTTGCCTTCAATTTTTCTTCTTTCAGTTCGGCCATCAGCGCGTTTTGATAGACCGTTTCTATAAACCCGCTTCCCAGTTCCCTGCTCACTTCGAATATGGCACGGTTGATCTTTCTGATAACATCACCGCTGGTATCTATTGTTTCTTCGGAAGACCCGGCAGCGTTCTTCGTCCGGGAGTTTATCTCGGCCAGTATCTCGTCGCCTGCATTAAATTGATTACGGTTCATAATATCTTTTAGCCTCCCGATTTCATCTTTCCTCTAATCAGTATTCACTGTTTTTAATGGGCGTTGCAATACCATTCGATGGTCTTTTCGAGTCCTTCTTTCAGGGCCGTTTTTGCCTTGAAAGAAAATTCTTTATAAGCCCTTGTCGTGTCGAGCATCCTACGGGGCTGACCATCCGGTTTTTCGGCATCAAAAAGAACTGTACCCCTAAACTCCATCAATTCTATAAGCAACTCAACGAGGTCTTTGATGGAAATCTCAAAACCGGCGCCGATGTTGACGGGCTCACTTTTGTTATATTTTTCGGTAGCCATGACTATCGCTTCTGCAGCATCCTCCACATAAAAAAACTCCCGCGTGGCCTTCCCTGTGCCCCAGATGGACACCACAACATCACTGGACAGTGATGTTGAATTTGAGATTTGAGATTTGAGATTTGAGACCTTGAACGGTTTTTCATCGGCTTGAATACCAAAACCAGCCAGGTGCCGGTGGATTGCATCGACAGACCTTGAACTCTTTATGACATTTCCGAAAATCGCCAAATCACGAAGGATACCATCATAATCTCCCCGGGCAAGAAGCCCTGCAAGGTAAAACTTTCTGATTAACGCAGGGATTACGTGTGATGACCTGAAATCGAAATTATCACCGGGACCATAAAGGTTAACGGGGAGCAGGAAGATCGAATTGAATCCATACTGCTGCCGATAAGCCTGTGACTGGACAAGCATCATCTTCTTCGCAAGCCCGTAGGGCGCGTTTGTTTCTTCGGGATAGCCATCCCATATCTGGTCCTCGTGGAAGGGAACGGGGGTAAATTTTGGATAGGCACAGATCGTCCCGAGAGCAACAAACTTGTCAATACCTTTTGCGTAGCCCTCATGGAGAAGCTGTGTTCCCATCATGGCATTTTCATAAAAAAGCGATGCCGGGTTCTCACTATTAAAACCGATACCGCCGACTTTTGCGGCAAGGTGGATTACAATATCCGGTTTTGTTTCCCGGTACATTTTTCTGACGTCGCCTAACCGGACAAGGTTGTATTCCGGCAGATCGGCAATTGCGAGATTTTTACAACCACGCTTCTTGAGATTGTCGATAAGATGTTTACCAAGGAAGCCTTTTCCGCCTGTAATCGTAATCCTTTTATTTCGCATATCCGAGCTCAAAGTAAACTCCACTCTCTCTGTATTTTTTTAAATAACCTATGAAGCCTTTTAAAAAAACTAGAACATCTTTATGCTATCCGGGCATCCACTGTATGCCCTGCATCAACAAGGGTTTTTTCTTTACGGGCAATCTCTCCGTCGGCTTCGATCATCATGTCAACAAGCTGCTCGAAACCAACTTTCGGGGTCCAACCGAGCGCTTTTTGGGCTTTCGAAGCATCGCCGAGAAGAACATCAACCTCTGTGGGGCGAAAATATTTTCGGTCAACATCAACATATTCTTTATAATCCAGGTCAAGTTTTTCAAAAACCTTCTCGGCGAACTCACGCACCGAATGGGTTTCTCCCGTTGCTATTACATAATCATCCGGCTTTTCCTGCTGGAGCATAAGCCACATGGCTTCAACATAATCACCGGCAAACCCCCAGTCCCTCTTTGCGTCGAGGTTGCCAAGATAGAGCTTTTTCTGGAGCCCAAGTTTAATACGGGTTGCGGCCCGGGTAATCTTGCGCGTCACAAAAGTCTCACCGCGACGGGGAGATTCGTGGTTGAAAAGTATCCCGTTAGAGGCAAAGATGTTGTATGCCTGCCGGTAGTTCCTGGCTATAAAATAGGCGTAGACCTTGGCGGCCGCATAGGGGCTCTGTGGCTGGAAGGGAGTGGTCTCGCTTTGAGGAGGAGGCGCGGCCCCGAACATTTCACTTGAAGAAGCCTGATAAAATTTTGTTTTGATTCCTGTTTTGCGTATCGCTTCAAGGAGTCTAACAGTCCCGAGCCCCGTAACGTCTGCAGTATATTCAGGCATATCAAAACTGACCCTTACATGGCTCTGGGCGCCGAGGTGGTATATCTCTTCGGGCCTTATGTCGTGGAGAAGGTCTGTCAGCTGTCCTGATACACTTAAATCACCAAAATATAAGAAGATTTTTGCGGCCGGGTCGTGGATATCACGGTAGAGGTGGTCTATTCTATCCGTATTGAAGGTGCTGGCACGACGGATAAGTCCGTGCACTTCGTAATCCTTGGACAGGAGAAGTTCCGCAAGATATGAACCATCCTGGCCGGTAATACCCGTAATCAATGCTTTTTTCATGATACTCTCCTTAGATAAAACAGTTCTACGTTCGATGTTACAATGGAGCGCGTCCCACGTATCATGCCCCATGTCACATGGTTATTTCAACATTGTAACCTTAAACCTTGCACGGTCTTCACAGCTTTCTTTCCCACTCCCATGCGGTTTTAATAATAAATTCAAGGTCATCGTGGTTTGGTTTCCAGCCCGTGGCACTTTTCAGCTTCGTGCTGTCCGCAGTCAGCGCCGGCGGATCACCGGCCCTCTTCGGTGCATCCTGAACGGAGAAATCGACGCCGGTGACTTTTTTTGCCATTTCGACAACTTCTCTCACGGAAAACCCGTGGCCGTAACCGCAGTTCATTACATCAGATTTTTTTGTATCCATAAGATAGGTAAGTGCATGAAGATGTGCCAGGGCAAGATCCTCTACGTGTATATAGTCACGGACACAGGTCCCGTCAGGCGTCGGATAATCAGTGCCATAGACGAGAAGTTTTTCGTGCTCGCCTTTGGCTGTTTTTAATGATCTCGTGATGAGGTGAGTTGCTTCCTTGTAAGTCTGACCGATCCTCCCCTTCACGTCAGCGCCGGCCACGTTGAAATACCGCAGTGCAATGTAGCGGAAATTCCTGGCGGCAGAGAGGTCTTTCAGAACTCTCTCAATCATCATTTTCGAAGCCCCGTAAGGGTTTATGGGATTGAGCGGTGTTTCTTCACTGACAGGTTTATCCTCCGGCATACCGTATGTGGCAGCCGTCGATGAGTATATGAGATATTCCACGTTGTTTTCTGTCATTGCCTCCAAAAGATTCAGGGTGTTGGCAACATTATTGCGATAGTACATGAGGGGCATTCTCATTGATTCTTCTACCTGAATAGAAGCGGCAAAGTGGATCACCGCATCGGGCTTGAAGGATTTCAGTGTTTCGCTCACAAGCGCCTTGTTTTCAAGATCTCCCTCTATGAGTTTTCCAAAGAGGACAGCCCAATCGTGGCCCGTTGAGAGATTATCATAGACAACGATATCGTGGCCGTTTTCACCCAGCAGCTTTACAACATGGCTTCCTATGTATCCGGCCCCGCCTGTTATAAAGATTTTCATGCCATGTCCTCCCTGAGAAATAGTAACAAAACTTTATTAGTTTATTTTTCTACGGTCATGTATCGGAGACAATCTTCACAGGCTACCGCCTATGCAATGCTATCTAAGGGGCATTGCATGTGTAATATTTTCTTTCCTGTGCGGCGCTGCAAATTTTTGTAAAACCTGAATTTTACTTAAAATATTATCACAAAAACACTTTTTGATGAAGTATTTTATTTAAGTTTGGCTTTATGTTTATATGCTGAAAAAGTTTTTTCTCAGTTGATATCACGCATTTATATGTATACGAGCAACATATGGGTTATTGTGCCTTAATAAAACTACAATAAAACTATTGCTTTTTTTACAAATATGTTATACTTAAATAATATTGCGTAATACGCATTGGAGTGGCAAATTGAAAAGTCAATGTCGAGGGCCAGAGAGGTGAAAGAAATGAAAAAGGATGTAACTATATGTTTTCGTACCAGTGAAGATCTCCGGGCTTCCTTAGATAAGGTAGCTGCTGGCGAGAGAAGATCGTTATCATCAATTATCGAAACGGTACTCTATGATTATTTGAAGGAAAAAAAAGAGCTGCGAAGCTTGAAAAGCGAGAAACGTATTTATGGGAGGAGAGAAGTTTCTCTCCCGGCCTTTGTTTACAAGAGAGGTTTAGGGGAATCGGCATTGCAGACCGGCACAATCCTGGATCTTTCGCTTGGCGGGCTGCGCGTCTCAGTCCCTCAGGAATACGATGTACAGCAAGAAGGTGAATTCGACACAATTTTCACCATACCAAATGAAAAAATGCCCGTCAAAATGAAGTGTTCCGTCAAAGGGGTCCTTGATGGAACGGACAATACAAGAGAAATACTTGCTGCCTTTGTTGACGGCGATTTTCTGGGGTACCAGAAATTACACGGGTATCTTAAGAATTAGGATATACGCCAAGCTTGTCTTAAGGGTTATCTCATTACGTCCCCAAGGTAGCGCTTTAAAAAGGTAAGCCGCTCTTCAGTAAAACCATCCCAGGCAAAGGGGAAAAGGGCGTTATTCTGGTAGAGGGCATCTTCCTTTATCGGGTATCGTGCGTCAAGGTAATACTTTTCAAACATGGCAGTATGGGGTATGGGTGTATATTCTGCAATATAAGGCCTTGCCCCTGATTGGAGCACATAATCGATAGTGTCTTTAATGTCCTCCCACTTCTGGGTCGGAAGTCCGGCCAGTATGTAAACATGGAGGTCATCTCTGCTGAAGCCTGCCTTTCTGAGGGACTTCAATGCCTTTCCAAAGCTTCCTGAATCTACTTTGCCCCCTGTTTCTTTCTGCACAGCAGGATTCATTGATTCAAGACCGATCCTCACCTCCCGAAAACCAGCGTTGACGAGCAATAGAGCTAGTTCGTCATCGATGAATGCGGCGTTGATGGCATTGGGATTGTATATATCCAACCGGAAGGGGAGCTGCCCGATGCTTTTTAAAAGGGGTTTGGCGTAGCGTTCTTTTTTGTATAAAAAGCTGTCGTCGTAGAGAACAAACTTCTCCACACCCCTGTTGTGCCAGAAGCAGATCTCATCAATGACGGATACCGGGCTTCTCCTTATGATCTCCGGATACATGTATGGTGTTGCACAATAGGTACACTTGAAGGCACATCCAAGAGAGGTGAGGATAGGAACAAAAGCCCTGTTATCATATAAATCGTAACAGGGGTAGGGGATCGCATCGAGGTCGTCCATGGAAGGTTTGTATGAAAGTGAAATCGAAAAAGTCTCTTCTATAAAAGAATAAAACCGTACCATTTCATTGCTTTTCACAATTAAATCTGCTTTTTTGAGTGTTTCGCGGGCCAAATCCTCACAGAGGGTGGGGTATATGCCGCCTACAATAATCTTTGCCTGCGGAAAGGCTTCTTTCGCTATCTCAATAACCTCTCTTGTACCGGGATACCAGTATGTCATGATAGATGTAACAAGAACAAGGTCCGGTTTGTCCATCTCTGAAAAACGGTTTTTTAACTCCTGTGGTGAAATACCATACCGCCTGAACTGTTTTTTGACGTCTTTCAGGGCAGCGGGTTTTGTCACTTTTTCTTTGAAAAATGGCGCCCTTCCGTCCTCTTTGCGTTTCTCTTCCCTTACCTTCATACAGTCAATAAGATCTACCTCAAACCCGTTCTTCCTGAGAATGCTTCCCACATAGAGAAGTCCCAGGGGGCTTGACCAGAAGCTGTATGCTGCAAAATCATATATGTAGGGATTGACGAGGAGGGTTTTTAACCGTTTCATAATCGTGTACGTGAGGGCTTTTTGACCCGCGGGGCCTTGCCGATTGATTTCCCGGCAAATACCTTCACCAGCAGAAGACCGAAAATAAACCCGCCTATATGGGCATACCAGGCAACACCTTCCGTGCTCGTTGAATAAACAACCTGCATAAAAAACCATATGGTTAAAAGTAACATGGCCGGAAGTTCAACAATCTTGATGAATATAATAATGATGAGGAGTGTTTTTATCCGCGCATAGGGGTACAGAACCAGGTAAGCGCCGAGCACGCCGGATATTGCCCCGCTTGCACCGATCATGGGTATAGTTGACAACGGATCGTAAAAAACCTGGAACCCGGCAGCTATAAGACCTGAAAACACATAAAAAAGAATAAACTTCGTGTGTCCCATGGCGTCTTCAACGTTGTTGCCAAAAATCCACAGGTAGAGCATGTTTCCGGCGAGGTGAAAAAAACCGCCATGGAGAAACATAGATGTAAAAAGCGTCATAATGTTATAGGGGAGAAGATTCCACCGGGTCATGACGGAAACCATGAATTCATGGGGTACAAATCCGTAATACCCGTAGAGAGCTTCACCCGCCTGACCTTGCAAGACAAGCCCTTGCCACAGAAAAATTAATATATTTACAAAGATAAGACTCACTGTTATAATTGGTAAAGTGCGTGTAGGGACATTATCTTTAAGCGGTATCACGGAAATATTTCATATCATGCAAAGCAAGCCATGTCAAAACATCAAAGAGGTCGTCATATATGCCTGAACTGAGAAAAGATCCCATTATTGATCGGTGGGTTATTATTTCCACAGAACGGGGTAAAAGGCCGGTTTTTTTTATTGAAGAAACACCCCCGTCAAAGTCCACCGTATGCCCTTTGTGTCCCGGCAATGAAGGTATGACACCTCCTGAGGTATACGCAGTAAGACCGCCGCCAGGCCCGAATTCTACCACTTCTGACTGGACGCTTCGGGTTGTTCCCAATAAATTTCCCGCCCTGAGAATCGAGGGTGACCTTGATAAGGAAGGCCGGGGCTTGTACGACAAGATGAACGGCATCGGGGCACACGAAGTTATTGTCGAAACACCGCACCACGGCGAGACTTTATGGGACCTGCCAGTGGAACGTATCCAGGACGTCTTCATCGCTTACAGGGAAAGGACCCTTGATCTTTCCAGAGACCGGCGATTTAAGTACATTATGGTTTTTAAGAATCACGGGTCTGTTGCCGGTGCATCATTGGATCATTCCCATTCCCAGCTTATTGCGCTGCCAATCGTTCCGAGGCGGGTTGTGGAGGAAATGAACGGCGGGCTCACCTATTACAAGTTTAAAGACAGGTGCATCTTCTGCGATATTATTACCCAGGAAAAAGAAGATAGTGTCCGTGTAGTCTTTGAGAATGAACAGTTTATCGCTCTCTCGCCCTATGCGGCACGTTTCCCCTTTGAAACGTGGATATTACCGAAAAAACATGAAGCTGTTTTTGCTGATCATGATAGAAGAGACAATTATCATTCCCTTGCCGAAACCGCTTCTACAATTCTCAAAAAGTATTTCAAGGTGCTTAATGCGCCGCCGTATAATTATGTTATCCATACTGCTCCCTCGGGAAGCGGGGAAATACCCCATTACCACTGGCATATTGAATTGATTCCTCGGTTAACCAAGATGGCTGGGTTCGAGTGGGGAACGGGTTTTTATATTAATCCTACACCGCCAGAAGAAGCAACTGTGTACCTTAAGGAAACACAACTATAGGGGGTAACATGAAAGTATTGATTGCGTCTCCGGAAATTTATCCTTTCGTGAAAACAGGCGGTCTTGCCGATGTCACGGGGGTGCTTCCGAAGGCCTTAAAAAAACTTGGTATTGAAGCACGGGTGATCCTCCCGAAACATAAGGGCATAGAAGAGCTTGGCTTTCCCATGAAGTATAAAAATCATAAGATCACCTGCCAGATATCGCAATCCTTTGTTGACGCTGAAATCGTTGAAACCGAGTACGACGGGATTACAGCCTATCTTGTCGAAAAAGATGAATATTACTACAGAGACTATCTTTACAGCACCCCTGATGGTGATTACCTCGACAACGCCGAACGGTTTATATTTTTTGCAAAAAGTATTCTGGAGGCAATGAAAGTAACCGGTTTTGTGCCTGATGTGCTTCACTGCAATGACTGGGAAACAGCCCTTTCGCCCGTGTTTCTCAAGACACTCTGCAAAGATGATCCTGAACTGCAAAAAGTCGCTACACTGCTCACTATTCACAACTTAGGGTATCAGGGCATCTTCTGGCATTACGATATGCACCTTTTGAATGTGGGCTGGGAGTATTTTACCCCGGATTGTCTCGAATTTTTCGGTCATATAAACTTTCTGAAGGGCGGCATCGTCTTTTCGGATATTCTTAATACCGTGAGCAGACAGTATGGTAACGAAATACAAACTCCGGAATTTGGTTGCGGTCTCGACGGCATCCTGCAGACAAGGAGAAAAGACCTCTTCGGTATTGTAAACGGCATCGATTATGAGGAATGGAACCCTGATAAAGATCAGCATCTTCCGGCACGGTATAATGCCGAAAAACCGGACGACAAGAAGATATGCAAGAGTGCCCTCCAGGAAGCTTACGGGCTGCCGCGTCAGGAAAATACCCCGCTTATCGCTACAATATCGCGCCTTGCCGATCAGAAAGGCTTTGATCTCATTGCTTCTTCTCTGGGAGAAATATTGTCGCAGGGTACGCAGTATGTTATCCTCGGTACCGGGGAAAGGAAATATCACGACCTTTTTACCCAGTTAGCGAAAGAATTCCCGAAATCATTTGCCGTTAAGATCGCCTATGATAACAAACTGGCGCACCTTATCGAAGCGGGCGCCGACATGTTTCTCATGCCTTCTCAATACGAGCCGTGCGGCCTCAATCAGCTATACAGCCTGAAATACGGCACAATACCCATTGTCAGGGGCGTGGGCGGCCTCGAAGATACGATTATTGACTACACAAAGTCACCCGATACTGGTACGGGCTTTAAGTTTTATGCCTATTCAAAAGAAGCTATGCTTGATGCAATTAAGAGGGCTATTGTTGTATACCAAAATCAGGGTGCATGGCAGATCCTGGTCAAAAGATGTATGATGGAAGACTTTTCCTGGGACAAATCGGCAAGGGAATACGCGGAACTTTATAATAAAGCAATTGCAAAGCATGAATCCCGTTGATCTCCTCGGGAAGATTATTGAAATCTCCCACTCAAACCTGGACCTGTCTTCCCGGTTAAGTGCCATACTCAACATCATTTCGCAGGATATGCAATTTGAAGAAGTCCTTGTTTATACTCTCGACAAGGATAAAAGATTGACCTGCAGATTTATGAATCCAAAGAGCATACTCTTTAAGATGCTCAATCAGTACCGGTGTCATGTCGGCGAAGGCATCATCGGAAGCGTGGCACAAAAAAGAACACCACAATATTTTTCAATAAAGGATATCTCTCCCAGATTCGGGTGTCTTTTTTACCCCGAGCTGGACGGGCTCCTTGAAAACTACCGTACCTTTTCGTTCCTGCCTCTTGCAGACGATAGCTACATTTACGGAGTCCTTGTTCTCTGTTCAGTATCGAAGGAATCTCTTCAGGGTCCCGAAAGGATCCTCCTGTCCATTCTCTCCCGGGAGATAGGCGGAATACTTCGTTCTTTCGAGCTTCTTCTCTCATCAAAGAAAAGGATCAGCGAGCTGGCCATGCTCTCTGAGCTTGGTAAGGTCCTCATCTCCAACGTTGAACCCCATGAACTCATTAAAAACATTGCCCTTATCATAGCAAAATCACTGAACGCAACCTTTGTAACGATTAAACTCGAGTATGTCCTGCTTAAGCTTGATTCCCAGCGATTTACCTATGGTATTATCGATTCCTCAATCCAGGATTATATCGAACAACTGGAGCAATCGGCAGTTAAACTTCTTCGGCCTGCGTCTCTGAGAAACTCCGCCCTCGACCAGTTTGAGGGCACGTTTAAATTCACCCTCTATTCGGCGCCCATAGCCTCAAAGAACCGGGTCCTGGGAACTATTACAATTTGCGGGGAAAAAACAACCCAACCCCATATCCTCGAAGAAGACGGTCAATACATAATAAACACCATAGCAAACTATATTTCGAGCGGATTAGAAAATACTCTTCTGAACACAAGGCTGAGAGATGTTGTCAGGGAACTCACCGATGCCCAGAAACGGCTTATTGAACAGGAAAAATTCCGGAGTCTCGGCGAGATGACGGCCAATATTGCCCACGAGATAAAAAATCCTCTTGTCATCATCGGCGGGTTTACAAAACGACTTGCAAAACGGACACACCATGAGCCTACAGAAGATAAATATATTAACATCATCCTCAAGGAGGTGGACCGTCTCGAAACGATTCTGAATGAAATTCTCAACTATGTGAGGGAGAGCCCATCTTTAGCTGATGAATGCAACATAAGCGACTTTCTTGATGAAATTCTTTATCTTCTTTCAACAGACAATTCCTGGGAACAGATTGAGATTGCTAAAGACTTTGACCCTACTCTGCCAGCAATACCATGCGACAGCCAGCAATTAAAGCAGGTATTCATCAATATTCTTATGAATGCCCATGAGGCAATGCAGGGCCGCGGTAAAATAACAATAACGACAAAGCTGGTTTCTTATAACAACCAACCATTTCTCAGTGTTTCGTTAACCGATACTGGTGGCGGTATCAGCCCTGGAATTCTCGACAATGTCTTCAATCCATTTTTTACAACAAAAGAGAAGGGGACCGGCCTTGGATTAGCCATTTCTCACAAGATCATTGCGAATCACCACGGACATATAGATGTTGAAAATATACTAGGAAAAGGGGTAACATTTACCGTATATCTCCCCTTAAAAAATAACAGTACGAAAGAGGAGTTTTTATGAAAAATCTAAGGGTTTTGGTAGTCGACGATGAGGAAAACATAAGGCTGCTTTTTAAAGAAGAACTTGAAGACGAAGGCTATGCGGTCGAAATCGCATCCAATGGTTTAGAAGCTCTGGAAAAGCTCAAAAACTCGAATTTTGACATCGTGGTGATGGACATAAAGATGCCCGGAATGGATGGGATACAAACCCTCAATGCGATAAAAAACACAAACAAGGATCAGCCTGTAATCCTTTGTTCCGCATATGGGGAATTCAAGCAGGACTTTTCGAGTTGGGTGTCCGATGGATATGTTGTTAAATCGGCAGATACTCGAGAATTGAAGCAAACAATAAAAAATATCCTGCATCTCCAATAGTTTGTAACTTGTGGAACCTTACTCCTTGCTTCCCTATTAAAGATGGCAGTGAAGGAACCGCACTATGCCGGATGATAATAATCAGAGTTATGGTTGTTTGTGCTTTATCTCCCTGTTGAGCTATGAATCGGCTATTTGTATTGTCGGGAAGCCGCTATAAAATCCTTGATATTACGATGAACATGAAATACTATTACGCATACTGGGGGTGTAGCTCAGCGGGAGAGCACCTCGTTCGCAACGAGGGGGCCACGGGTTCAATCCCCGTCACCTCCACCACATCAAAACTGTTTTATTTCTTCTACAAACCATGAAATTGGACCCTTTCTGACACCAGCGAACAGTTTTTTCTCTATAATTATCCAGGAAAAATGGGCACATTGGAACACCGTTGAGGAGATGCCATAATTTCAGCAGGAACTCTGATTCCATAATAAATTCCTTAAATATTTGACTTTTTTCGTATTCATATCTTATAATCACTGGATGCGAAAAATTACTATTATATTATTGGCCGCAATGGTTGTGTCGTCTTGCAGTTATATACCCTTTACCAAAAAGAAGGACGAGACTGAAAAGGCAGATCAGAAAGGCACTCAGAAAAAAACAGATAAGAAACAAGCAGTCAATATAGACGAAGTGAAAGACCCGAAACCGGGTGATATTAAGATTATAGATGGTGTGGAGTATATTTACACCCGTAACAGAAAGTTTATGTTTACTCCTTATGAACCGGAAAACGTATGGATAAGGAAAGACCAGTATTCACCAGGAATTGTTGACTCTATTGTGGAAAGGGCTGCTGCCGGTAGTAAAAAAGAAAGAAGCGCAATGGAACAGAGGATCGCCAAGCTAGAAGAAGAGTTGAAGAAGAAGAATATTGCTCCACAAATGGCTTATCCGATCCAGCTGGGCTCCTCATCGTCAGGAATGGGTTATTTACAGGGAACTTCCGCCGTTGCATTCGACTACCCTTCTCCACGCATGAAAAGGCGTGTCATCGTCCTCCTTGCCGATGACCAGACAAATTACAAAAATGAACATCTCGGAGAGCTCGCAACGAGAAGGCTTATATCGCGGCTTGAAAATACGGGCACAATTATCTGCGTTGATCCGACGACAACAAATATAAAGGGTTCAGTTACCGATCCTGCTAACATGAAAATACTCAATGAAGTTTTTGGTATTCAGGCTGTTTTGAAAAGCACACTTTCAGATGTTTATACAAGTACTTCCAGAATAGAAGGTAAGGACGAAAAAGAGGCTTCTTTTGCTATGTCTAAACTGAGCGTCGAGATCCTTAACACCGAAACGGGTATTCTCCTGAAGCAGCTTTCCGGCAGAAACCCGGTGTTTCTTTCCAGAGAAAAAGGTGATCTCAGTACTGAAAAAGCAAAAAATAAAGCCATAGATCTTGCTATTGAGATGATAGCCGAAGACCTCTTAAGGTCTGTTCTGTCTTTAGATTGGCACGCGCGAATAGCTTCTATTGAAGAAGGAAAGATTTATATAAATGCAGGAAGGTTATCCGGTCTGGAAAAGGGGCGGGTCCTTGAAGTGTACTCTCAAGGAGAAAAGATTATCGATTCCAAGACAAAAGCACCAATGGGAACAACTAAGGGCGCCCTTAAGGGAGAACTTGAAGTCGTTGAACTTTTTGGGGTAGATGCAAGCTGGACCAAAACCAAAAAGGGTGGCAGCTTTTCCCCTACAGATCTCGTTTACGTTAAACAATAATAACAACCAATAATCCATCGAATGGGTCCTCTTAATAAAACCAATACGCAATTAACGTACCGTGATTAACCGGACCCCTGATTATGAGAATAATTTTAAATTAGGTGAAGATATATGTGTCTTTCATTTTACGAGAGGCAGAACCTTTTTAAATTCATCTGTGCCAGCTCTTTGTAATATCTCATACATAAACATCTCCGCAGAGGTTATGATTACGCCGGCATTCCGCATGCGATCAAGGGCCACCTTGTGATTTTCCATAAGGCGTGAAGAGGTTGCGTCGCTTACCGCGTGCACCCCGTAGAAAGGTATAGCCTGTAAGGCTGTCTGAGCAACACAGATGTGTGCTTCGACACCTGCGAGAATGAGTGTTTTTTTTCCTGTTTTCTTGATTTCTGCATCAAAATCATCACAGTAGAAACAATTAAAGTGAACCTTATGGAAAGGTTCTACGCCCTGCAATTCGTTTTTCAATACCGCCACGGTACTTCCCAGTTTTTCCTGTTCTGTGATGACAACAGGAATTCCGGTGATGCGGCAAAACTGCACAAGCTTCACGGCATTCGATACTATTTTTTCCTTTTCAGCTATGGCGGGCATCAGTTTATCTTGAATATCAATAAGGATAAGGATGCATTCTTCCCGCGATAAAAGATCATATTTCTTATCTTTCTGAACAACCACAGACACCTCCTGAAATAGCCCCGGCCAATAGAATGATTTTGAAAATAATATAAACCATTCTGATGAAGGTCTGTCCAGTATAAACATATTCAGACAGTGTTTTCGTTAAAGAAGGGGTTAAGCGGGCTTTTTGCATACCGTAATGCCTATGCAGCATACCAAACACCTAGGTTGTTCAGGAAATACAACAAGTTGGAAGCACTACAACGTTAACTACAGAAAAACTGGTTTCCGTACAATAAGTAAATTCTTGATTTCATTCTCTAAATCCCAACAAAACCCTTCCATTACAGGATATCCCACCCGTCTACATAGAAGGGGCCTTCCGGTAATTGCTCCCCAAGAATTGGTTTTTTTGATGCTTTCCATCTCGCTAAAAGCATCCCGAAACCCAAAACGCCTGCCGCACAGAGTATCTGTATGCCATATGCTGTAAAATGACCCGGCTGTCCCAATAGTTTAATTATATAGGGATCGGCCGCTATCATCTCTCCCGCTACCCTTCCAAGGACAGCGGCGCCTATAAATAGTACAACGGGGAACCGTTCCATAAGCTTTGAAATTATACTGCTGGCAAAAATAATAATGGGTATGCTCGTGCCAAGGCCTAATACTAAAAGGGCCAGGCTACCATTGCTCGCTCCTGCAACGGCAAGCACGTTATCAACGCTCATGATCAGGTCTGCCATGAGGATTGTCGTAATTGCTTTCCAGACGTTTACCGGTTCTCTGTTGGCATCTTTTCCTGAATCGTCTTCCATGAAAAGCTTAACGGCAATCCAGAGAATCAATATACCGCCTATAAACTTCATCAGGGGAATGTTTAGCAGTTGCGCTGCAAAAAAAGTAAGAGCGATACGAAGAAAGACGGCCATTATGGTTCCAAAGAGTATTCCCTTTTTTTTCTGTTTCTCCGGCAGCGAGCGCACCGCCATAGCAATAACAATGGCGTTGTCTCCCGAAAGAATAATATTCACAAAAACTATCGTAAGGAGGTTTACGATAAAATCTCCGCCGAATGACATGTTCATAATATTTGCAATCCCCACAAAAACCTCCTGTTATACCTTCATCAAAATCGTATTGGTAATTATCTTGGAAAGAGTGTACCGGACCACGGGCACAAAAGGAATCAGGGATATCCTGAATTTATTGCTCTTTTTTCCTGAAATAAAAGGCGTAGAGGTAGTTTTATCGGGGAATAAACCCGAAGGAATTAATCATCGAGGGAGGTAAGGCCTTCTCTGATGGCATACTTGGTGAGTTCAGCAATACTGTGTACTCCCACTTTTTCCATAACCTGCTGTCGATGCGTCTCGATGGTTTTTACGCTTATATTAAGAACTAAGGCTATCTGTTTTGTGCTTTTGCCTTCGGCAAGTAACTGGAGCACTTCCCGTTCGCGGGCAGTAAGGATCGAAAAAACAGTAGATTCGTTTTTGGAAAGGTTATGGAGGTATTCCTTGACCACCACGTCGGTTACCCTCGGACTTAGGTAGGGCTGTTTTGTCATAATTGTGTGGATGGCAACAACAAGTTCTTCAAAGGCGCTGTCCTTGAGAAGGTACCCTGAAGCGCCGGCCTTAAGCATCTGCAGGACAAATCTCCTGTCGGAATGCATCGATAATGCTATAACCTTAATATTATGAGCTTCCGCAACTATTTGACGTGTAGCATCAATACCGTTCATTCCCGGCATCCCTATATCCATAATAACAATATCCGGGGATAATTTGAGGGCAAGCTTTACCGTTTCCAAACCATCCTGTGCTTCTGCGGCAACTTCCATATCTGATTGTTTCTCGATGAGGGCGCGGAGGCCCTCCCGAATGATTTTGTGGTCATCGGCAAGAAGTATTTTTATCTTCATATCGTCTTGCTCCCTTTTGTTTCGTGTTCATTTTTAAGGGGTGCTGTAAGGGCAATTCTTGTTCCCCGACTCTTCTGCGATCTTACCTCCACGTGCCCTCCAAGATGGTGTAACCGTTCACGTATACTAAATAACCCAAATCCTTTATTTTCATCAACATAGGGGCTTTTCTTCGATACACAAAACCCTACCCCGTCATCGGCAACATGGATAGAAATCGTCTCGCCGGAGCGTCTCACTGTGACTTTTACCCTTTGAGCACGAGCATGCTTAGCAACATTGACAAGAAGTTCACGAACAGCAGTGAATAAAAACACGCGAAGTTCCTCGTTTAATGGTTTCTCGCTGCCATCATTTTCAAATTCACACCGGATACCATGCTGTTCCTCTATCTGCTCCGCAAGCCATTCCAGGGCAGGTTCAAGGCCCAGTTCATAGAGTATTGGGGGGCTTAGCTTAAGGGTAAGCGAACGGGTATACTTAATCGCCTGCTCAATGTGCTCCCGCACCTCGCTGAGATTTTCTCTAAAAATACCTGTTTTTGCGCGTTCCAGTAAAGCGCCAAGTTTTATCTTTGAAATAGCAAGAATTTGCCCGATGTGGTCGTGGAGAAGTGTTGCTATACGGCGTCTTTCGCGCTCTTCGGCAAGGGAAAGTTCGGAGGCAAGGGACCTGAGTTGTTTCTGGTGCTGCTGAATCTTTTCCTCTGCTTTTTTTCGCTCACTGATATCCTCGACAGTACCTTCATAATACTGGGTTTTCCCATCAACGGTTTTTATCGCTTTTGCGTTTTCCCGAACATACATGATTGACGTATCCGGCAATTTCCATACTGCTTCAAAACCTCTTACCCTTCCCTCCCGTTCAAGGCGGTCTTTGATTTTTTTACTGAGATACGTCGGCTCAAAGCCTTTTGCTTTTTTTCTGCCTCTATTCAGTTCATCAAAAGAGGAATATCCCATCATGCGAATTAAAGTCGGATTTGCCATGAGGATAAGCCCCGCAGGGTTTATACGATAAATACCGATAGGAGAATTTTCAAAAAGATTTTTATATCGCTCTGCGCCCATGCGCAGCATATCCTCTATTTGCTTGCGTCTGTTCAACTCTTGCGTTAATCGGACATTTGCTTCCTGTAATTCCTTTGTCCTTTCGGTCACCCGCACTTCAAGTTCGTCTTTTGTTTTCTGGAGAGCAGTTTCTGCCTTCTTCCGCTCCGTAATATCATTATTTATTTCCATAATTGCAATCGGCTTGCCCTTCTTGTCCTTTCTCAGTGTCCATTTGCTTTCTACCACAATGTGCTGACCATCTTTGTTTGTATGGACAAGCTCACCATCCCAGTGCCCTTTTTTCAAAAACTCCTTTCTAATTTCTTTGGATGAATGAGGAAACTTTGTTTTTAAGAGATGATGGGTGACCATTCCTGACGCTTCCCCTGATGTCCAGCCGAATTTTTTTTCCGCTCCGCAATTCCAGAAGACAATCCGGTCCTTCATATTACGCACAATGATTGCATCTTCTGCTATATCAAGGAGTTCCGCCTGTTCCCTCAGTATTGCTGACTGCTGGGCCAATTCATTTTCTGACTTTTTTCTCTCCGTAACATCCCGGACGTTAACCATCACAACATGGGCATCACCATAATTGACCACTGTGGAATTAATTTCTACGTCTATAAATCTTCCATCTTTCTGCCGGTATTTTCGAAGCCCGAAGACATACTGTTTATCCTGGAGGACCTTTTTGGTATTATAATTTATATTCTTTTTACTGAGCATCACGATGTCGTATAGCGTCAGCCTTGTTATTTCCTTTTCGCTGTAACCAAGCATTTTAAGGAACTGTGTATTTGCTTCAATAATGCGGCCTGTTTTCGGATCAATGAGATAAACACCGTCTGATGATTGTTTTACAAGGGACCGGTATCGTTGTTCGCTTTCCCGAAGGGCCCCCTCCATCTGCTTGAATTTTGATCGCGAGGCTTCAAGGCTTGCAATGGTGCGCCGAAGGCGTGAAAGCTCTTTGGTGAGCGCTGCATTTGTTTCTTCTTCATTGTTCGGGCGCTGCCTCACCGTGGTTACCCTCCCCTTTTTTCTTCTGGTATAAAACCCTGTTTCACGTGAAACTTTTTAGAAATAATGTTTTTTAACTAATATTTTATTCGCCTCAATCTATTGAGCTTACAAATATGACCAAAGCTCTTTCCTCTTGGAACACACACTTAATACAATTACGTTTTGCGCAACCAAACTACAATTTTCTTTTTATCGCGGTTACACCCTGGTATTCTCCGGCTTGCTTTACGTCTGAGGGTAAGCTGTATTGTCAAATTCAACAATGCGTGTCCTTCGTAAAATACCGACCGTTAAAACCTTTGTGACCCATTTTTAATGCGTATAGCCGATAAGGGGTGATCTGAATTGGTATATTAGATAATAATATCAAAATGTTACCTGCATTAATGCTTTTCGTTTCTATTTTCCTCGACGACATATATCTCGGGGTAATTCCTGTACTGTTCCGCATAATCAATCCCATAGCCCACGACAAAACCGTCTTCTATGGTAAAGCCCACATAGTCTCCCTCAACGTCTACTTCTCTTCTCACCTTTTTATCGATGAGCGCACAAATTTTAAAAGTCTTGGGGTTTCTGCTCTTTAGCATATCGCTTATTGATTTTAAAGTAAGGCCGGAATCAATGATATCTTCGACAACAATAATATTTTTTCCCTCGACATCTTCTTCCAGGTCTTTCGTGACCGTTATCTTCCCTCCGGACTTCATCGCCTTCCCGTATGACGACACCCTCATGAAATCAATCTTGGAAGGGTTCCGTATGTTTCTCACAAGATCCGATGTAAACATAAAAGAACCCTTAAGAAGACAGACAAACAGTATCTCTTCTCCGGGGAAATCCCTTTCTATCGATCGTGCCAGACGCTTCACTGCCCCTGCTATATCTTTCTTTGTGTAGAGTTTCCTCAGCATAAAAGGTTTCTCATTTCTTTGTCTCCTTATAGGGCATGTTTCATGACGATTATTTCTTCTGTTTCCGGTAATGTCGCCTTTGTAATAACAATCTCGGGGGTATTTGCCTGCCTTACTTTATTTTTATCTTTTATGAATTCATCCACATAACCAATTGGCAGACCGCACTTATCCGTTTTAAAGTGCATTGGTATTATGAGGGCAGGCCTTAAGTCACTCATTACCTTTGTGGCCTCTTTCGCGCCAATGGTATAAAAACCCCCAACGGGTAGCATCAGAATATCAATTTTGCCGATGTCTTGGAGTGTGCCGTCCTCTAGTATATGTCCCAAATCTCCGAGGTGTGCTACGGTTATATCGTCTGCAGTAATAAGAAAAATAAGGTTTTTTCCTCTTTCCTGTCCTCCTGATGTATCGTGGAAAGTTTCTATAGCCCTTATTTTTACACCCTTTTCTTCATAGGTTCCCTTTTCTTTAATATGAACAAATTTCCCCTTTATATCCGCTGTGTAGCTATGGTCGTCATGTTCATGGCTTGTAAGAACAAGGTCTGCCTCGTCTGTTATTCTTCCATAAGCAATTGCTCCTCCAAATGCCCCCGGCTCATAAGGATCGATAATTATCCTGACACCACTGTCGGTTGCTAAATAAAACGCTGAATGACCATACCATTTTATTTTCATGGGCAGCACCCCCCTTATGTTTTCTTGATAATACAATGTAGCTCCTATCCTGTCAAGAGCGGGGTTGTCTGGAGTTTCCCCGGTTTTTCAATAACATCGAAATTATCCAGAAATACCAACCCGTTACGGTGAATCACAACTCGGCCATAATATTCTGCGGTTATGAAGAACCTTGCGGCCCTCACTGGGGTCGCCGGAAAGCATTTTGAGTCGATAGTTGGTAATGGAGCACAGCTTAAGCAGCGAGAGAAACAGCGTTCCGGTGGCATAGAAGAAGAAAAATTAGGAAACTCCAGTGGAGTTGTGTAATAGAACACAATAAACTGGTTGTTTGGAATCTTTAGCGCGCACCCATAAGCATTTTCTCAAAATATCGTCCGGAAAAATCTTGATAAAATTGCTCATGCATTTTACATTCTTTCAGGGCATTGAATTTATTTGCTTTATACTATAAAAAAGGATTTTTTCATGAAACCGAAAGAGCTTGCGAAAGACATTTATATTGTTGGAAATTCCGACATGACAGATCCGAAGGATTGTTCTGTGTACATTCTCGACCTCGGTGAGCTCGTGCTTATCGATACGGGTGCAGGGTCAAGCGTCAACGCCATCATAAAAAATATCGAAGGATTGGGGCTTGCTCCTGAAAGACTCTCTACAATAATCCTCACCCACCGCCATATCGACCATGTTGGCGGGGCCTGCGAATTCCGAAAACGCTACGGTGCCCGTATTATCATCCACAGCCTTGATGCTGATGCAGTAGAAAGTGGCGACACAAGCTCAACGGGGGCTTCCTGGTATGGGGTTCCCTTCGCACCCCTTCCCGTTGATCAAAAATTGATCGATGAAAAAGCATCGTTTCAATTTGGCCCCCATTGGGTTGTTTGTTTACATACCCCCGGTCACACACCGGGCTCTATCTCTGTTTATCTGGATAAAGACAGTAAACGAGTCCTTTTTGGTCAGGACATCCACGGTCCTTTTCTTGCCGAGTCCGGCGCAAACGTGTCTCACTGGCAACAGTCGATGGAAAAACTTCTTGCGCTGAACGCTGACGTTCTCTGCGAAGGACACTTTGGCGTCTATCAACCCGCGGGTAAAGTTGCCGGATACATTGAGCGCTATCTTGATGAATATGGCATGTAGTCTTATAACGGCTGTTTTGTATGAGCAACACTACGATGCATGAGGGAAAGGTCCCCCTCATGCATCGTAGTGCCTTTGTGGATATTTCGGCCCGCATAGTCGGAGACGTAATATCGGAAGACACATCGCAATTAGACTGTGTCGCTATCGAAACCCCCGAGAGTTAGCCCGTTGTAATAGAGTCGGACTCTCTTTTAAGCCACGGGGCAATTATTCACGGGTAAACCATAAACACAAATACGCTTTTCGGAATTCGGTGCGATCATCCTTGATGAAGTTACCATTTCACGGGGTTCCATTGTGGGGACATTACGGTGGGTACCATAATACCCGAGGTGATCTTATCATGATTGCACGTTGGAAATAATCGTATTGATAACGTGTTTGTTTCACGTGAAACATCCGGAATGTTTATTCTATAACGTGCGCTTACCTGGCCACTGTAAGCGCTTTACGTTGTCATGTGGTCTATCTCTTTGTAGCGAAGGTCTCTTTCAACATCACGAATCTTTCTTCCAAGCTCGTTTTTGATGTGCCCATCGACATTGAGAAATTGTATAGATACAAATTCGAGGCTTTTTTTCACCTTTTCGTTTTCTGGCTCATGAATTCGGACCACCCTTGAGTCTATTTGATAAATTCTTTCACCAACCACAAGGACGATTTTTACCTCTTCATTTTCCTTAAAGTGATGGGTCTTGTTGTGACTGAAACGGGCTCCACCAATAGAAACATCCAGGATAGTCACTTTGTTCCCTTCTACAAAAATATCGATACCGCAATTACCGGGCGGTTCCAGCCGGTAAAACATCCTTAAGTTATAGGGCTCCGGTCTGCTCTCTTTAAACAACTCTATCGCCTGGGTTGTCTGTTGTGATGCAAGCTCATAATCTTTTATAAAATCCATTATTTTTGCCGAAAATCCGTACCTTACGGGCTTCCCTTGTTCTTTTTCGAGGTATGTTACGTAGACATTTTCTTTTATGTGGGTTCTCGAGATAGGCGGGTCGGGTTGAGCCACTATTATCCTTTTTTCTATGATATCGTGAATAATTGAATTTTTTGTTTCGACTATTTCTTTGCGATAATCGATATTGATAACAATATTAACAGTAAGTCCCGGTTTAATTTCCATGGTATGATTGCACTATACGGGGTCGCTCTAAAAACGACCGTCTCTTCTCCTTTATGTATATGTTTTCGTCTGTTTCATTCCCTTCTTAACTATGTCCTTAATCTTTATGGGTAAGCCGCCACCACCAAGATGAAGGTTTCTTCATTGCCCGTGTTTTCAAGGCTGTGCGGCTCTCCAACGGGTATCCAGACTGCGTCTCCTTCCTTGACTTCACTCGTTTCTTCCCCCACTTTCATGAGACCGCTCCCCCTGAAAATGATATAAATCTCCTCAACGGGGTCAATGTGCTCTTCTATGGTGTTTCCTGGCGGCAGTATGGCATAAGCCAGAAATTCAATCGCCTTCATAAACTGGCTTGTCAGAACCATTCTTGCGACGGCCCCTCTATGGGCTATATACGTTGTCTCAAGGACTTCCTTATCATTAAAGTTGCGCACGATCATAAGAATATTGCCTCTATTTTATTTTAAAGAAATGTTCTTCTTAAATTTTTTCCTGCAATACGTATTTGTTTGTAAACCTTGCACCTTTTCCATCACGTGAGTTGATTTCATTATTTGCGTTCTTGTCCCCTGCTCTCTCTGCGATCAGGAAAAAATTCTTTTTAAATTATGAACATATATGCTTTATTAAGTCAACGATTTTTCCCTCCTTTCCTTTTCTCCCGCATTGACAGGTATGGTTTATTCTGATACATTTGCCGAAGATGGTGGTGTCGGCTTTGTATTGAGGGAATTGTAATGAAACTTTCACAAAGGGCTCAAGATATTTCTCCTTTTTATGTCATGGAACTCCTTGAAAAATCCCGCGCGCTGGAAGCACAGGGGGAAGACGTTGTCCATATGGAGGTAGGTGAACCCACTTTTCCGGCTCCATCATGCGTAAAAGATGAAGCCGTGCGGGCCGTTAAAGATAATCGCACGTTTTACACCCACAGCCTTGGCATACCCGAACTGAGGGCAAAGCTGGCACAACACTATCTCAACACAGAAGGGGTCAACATTCCTCCTGAGCGCATTATTATTACAAATGGTACATCGGGTGCCTTTCTTCTGTTATTCGGAATACTTCTTGAGCGCGGCAGCCTTCTCGCCGTTGCCGACCCCGGGTATCCCTGCTACAAAAACATTGCCCTTTTCATGGATGCTGAAATCCTGCAAATTCCCGTTTCAGAAGACTCTCGTTTCGAAATAACAGTTGAAAACCTGCAGCACACAGAGAAGCTGCCGGACGTGCTTGTCCTTGCCAATCCCTCTAATCCGACAGGTATTATTTACCGGGAAGAGACCCTATTCTCTCTTTATGAATACCTCTCTTCCCGCGACCGGGTTTTTGTTGTTGACGAAATATATTCGGGGCTATTCCACAACAAGAAGCCAAGAACAGCCCTTTCTATTTCCGATAACATCATCGTGATAAACGGTTTCTCGAAAACTTACGCCATGACGGGCTTCAGGCTCGGCTGGATGGTCATACCCGAAAACCTTATCAGGCCTGTCCAGAAATGCGCTCAAAATCTATTCATTTCTCCTCCTTCTCTATCGCAGTATTCTGCTCTTTCGGCCTTTGATAACGCCGGAGAGATTGATGCCATGAGAAAAGCTTATAAAGAAAGGCGTGATTTTATAGTGCCCCGCTTAAGAAATATTGGTTTTTCTATTCCTATTTACCCCGACGGGGCCTTCTATGTCTACGCAGGCATTGAGCGGTGGGGGATTGATAGTATGGATTTTGTAGAAAGGGCATTAGTAGAAGCAGGGGTCGCACTTACGCCCGGTTACGATTTTGGTGTATTCGGGGCCAGCACTCATATTCGTTTTTCCTATACCAATAGCATGGAAAGACTAAAAATTGGCTGTGATAGGCTTGAAGATTGGCTAAAAACACTATAGGTTACACAAGCAGAAACACCACTTGTGTAATGTTTTTTCAATATTGTCCGATATATACTTAAGGAAGTGTTATTTTGTCGAAAATCGCTATTGATAAGCTTGAGCCGGGCATGAGGCTTGCCAAGCCCGTTGAGAATGCAAGCGGTATGGTGCTCATAGGTGAAAATACAGAGCTCACCGATGACCTTATTTCCAGAATAAAAGGTATGGATGTTGATAGTGTCTACATACAGGGCATGTCAAAACCCTCTGTGCCCATTGAAGTAATGCTGGCTGCCCTCGATGAACGCTTTAAGATGGCAGAAAACGAGCCCCATATGGATATTTTGAAGAAAATATTCAGAGAGCATATTGAAGGTCTTTATGGGTAATATCGACGTTCGCGTTCTCAGAGAAAAAATTGAAAATATCAACGCCCTTCCGACAATTCCGAAGGTGCTCAAAAAACTTCTAGTCGTAATTGAAAACCCGAGGGTCTCCCTCAACGAGATCAGCAATTTTATATCCAGTGATCCCGCTCTCACGATAAAGGTTCTTAAAATGGTCAACTCCCCTGTTTACGGGTTTCCGGGAAGAATATCGTCAGTGAACCAGGCGGTCATTCTCCTTGGGCTTACCGTTGTAAGGGGTCTCCTTCTCGGCGTCTCTGTTTTTGAATTGATGCAGAAAACAATGCTCGGCCTCTGGGAGCACTCCCTGGGAACAGCAATCGTATCACGGCTTATTGCGGTTAAAAAGGGCCTCAAGGAACCCGACGAGCTTTCCGTGGACGGGCTTCTCCATGATATTGGAAAAGTGCTGCTTATCCTTCAATACCCGGAAGAATATCAAAAGACCATGAACGAAACTGATATAAATAGCATTACCATTTACGAGTCGGAAAGGGTTCACTTTAACACTACTCACGCCAGCGTTGGGGCCTGGATGGCCCAAAAATGGAGGTTCCCCCCCAACCTTATTGACATTATAGAATATCATCACAAACCGCATCTTTCAAAAAGAGCGCCATTAGGGGCCGCAATTGTTCATCTTGCAGATATCCTTGTTAAGGCCCGCGGGTTCGGATTCGCCGGCGACCGTTTCCTCGTGTCTGTAAGTCCTGAGGCTTGGGACATGCTTTCTCTTTCTGAGTCTGACTTAAAGGAAATTTTAATTGAGGCTGAGGATTCTTTCCAAATGACTGAAGATCTTTCTCTATGAACGAAAAAACCATTGTTGTAATTTCTCAAGACGCCGCATTATCAAGCATAATTGAACGAACCCTCAACACAACTTACAGAATTCTTTCTTTTCATAATATCCAGTCTGCTATAGATTATATTTACAACTCCATTCCAGATCTTGTCATTATCGATATTAATGAGGGGGATTCTTTTACTATCAGCGTATTGAATAATCTTAAGGGCGATCCTATTTTTCATCAGCTCCCCGTTCTCATGGTTATTGACGATACCCAGGACATTCCCCGGTGGGAAACCCTTCTCGTTGAGGACTATATAAAAAAATCGGATTTCGAAAAAGAAGGTCCTTCTCGCGTTGCCCTCTCTATTCTCAGGGCTGAAAGGTCTGTTGAGGTTAATCCGCTCACAAAACTTCCCGGCAACACTTCCATTAACAAACAGATTCAGGATAGGATAGATCGGGGCGAGATCTTTGCTCTTGCCTATGCAGATCTTGACCATTTTAAGCCATTTAACGACCATTACGGGTTTACCCGTGGCGATGAGGTGATCCGGATAGCTGGTAGATTAATCCTCAATATCGTAAAAAACAAACAACCAACCGATAGTTTTATAGGTCATATAGGCGGTGATGACTTTATTTTTATTGTCTCTGTTAATCTCGTTGAGGATACAGCAAAAGAGATTATCGACGCTTTCGACCGGATTATCCCGACGTTATACGAAGCTGACGATAGAGAACGGGGCCACATTGAATCTCTTGACCGTCAGGGCAACACGAAAAAGTTTCCCGTAGTTTCAGTGTCTATCGGCATCACTAGCAACTCGCAGCGTTCTTTTACCCACTATGGTGAAGTCACAGAAATTGCCTCTGGAATGAAAAGCCAGGCAAAGCGTAGCCGTGGAAGCTGCTACAGGGTTGATAAAAGGCAAGTGCTCACGTAGTTTATTTATTGTTCGCAGACCTCGAGTCATCGTTCATGTTCCAAATTTTCAATAAACCTCCCCGCAGCAAAGCTGCGAGGTATCGCCAGATTGAACTGCGCCCCAGCCGAATGATCTTTTTCAAAAACATGTTCCACGTGAAACATTTTGCTCTTTCTTGCTTCTTTCTTTAAGTTATTCCAATTTAATTATTATTTTCTTCATCAAATACATCTCTTGATTTTTTGTTCAAAAATCACTATTCTCTAAGAACGAGGAGAACTTATGACTGTTGGCATCGTGAAAGACAACATATACCTGGAACACATTACCGACGACTATCACCCGGAAAATCCTAAAAGGCTTGTACATATTTATGAAATGCTCAAACACCTTGATCAGGAAGGTCTTGCCTACATACCACCCCGGATGGCAACGCATGAAGAGATCGCCCTTATTCACGAACATTCTTATATAGATTCCATAGCACGAACGAGCGGTAAGGCACACACGGATCTTGACGGTGACACTGCAACGTCTGCCAAAACATACGAAGCGGCCTGCATGGCTGTAGGGGGGGTTTTGGAGCTTGCCGATGCTCTTCAATCTTCGCGGATAGACAACGGATTTGCTCTTGTTAGGCCCCCGGGGCATCACGCTGAACGGTCAGGCGCCATGGGTTTCTGTATTTTCAATAATATTGCCATTGCCGCCAGATATCTTCAACAGAAGCATCACCTGAAAAATATTCTAGTTGTCGATTTCGATATCCACCACGGCAACGGCACACAGCATAGCTTCTATGCAGACAAATCCGTCCTTTACTTTTCCACCCACCTCTATCCGCATTATCCCGGAACAGGATGGTTTGAAGAGATCGGAAGGGGGGACGGGGTCGGGTATACCGTTAACATTCCTATGAGTCACAGTATGGGTGATGAGGACTATCTTTACGCCTTCAGGGACGTTCTGCTGCCCATCTCGGACATCTTTGCGCCGGAAATGGTGCTCGTCTCTGCCGGTTTCGACGCCCACCACATGGATCCTCTTGGTGGAATGGCCCTTACTGAAAGCGGTTATTCAGCCATGACACGGGTGCTTCTCAACATTGCCGAAAAGCATTGCAACGGCAAAGCGCTTTTTGTTCTCGAAGGGGGCTATGATTTAAAGAGTCTTACCGACTCGGTAAAGACGGTTATCATGGAATTGAAAAAACAACCTCTCTATCCCCATACAAAAACCGGGGAACCCGCGGCCTCTGTTGTCCAGATGACAGCAGCCTTGAAACGCTTGTTAATTCCTTACTGGGGACACTTTTAACTATTTTCCGGTCCTTCTTTCCAGATCATTTCTTTTAATTCTTTTCCAACCTTAAAGTAGGGCAGCTTTTTTGGTTCAACATTTACCGTTTCACCGCTTTTCGGGTTTCTCCCCCTGTAAGCCTTGTATTCTCTGAGAGTAAAGCTTCCGAATCCCCGTATTTCAACCCGTTCATCCTTTGTAATAGCCCTTTTTATGCTGTCAATGATGGTGTCTACGGCTATCTTTGCGATCTTTTGATTGACGTTTATATCGGATGCGAGCTTGTTTATTATATCCATCTTATTCATCAAAACCCTCCTGTTTCGTTTTCTAAAATATATTTATATGCATTATTAAATAGCTTCAGGCCATCGCCCTCAACCCCAAGGGCTTCTCTTGTCCATCTTGGGTGCTGTGTGTAATGAACAAAGGCCTCGGGGTGCGGCATAAGGCCAAATATTCTCCCTGTTTCGTCGCACAGCCCCGCCACTGAATCGATTGAACCGTTCGGATTGTCCGGGTACGCCTCAGTAACAGCACCAGCTTCATCGGCATATTGCATTACTATGTGACCCCCATCAATCATGCGGGCCCTGTTATCTGTCGTATCAACAACACACTTTCCCTCGCCATGCCGTACAGGAAGATAAATCTTATCCATATCCTTTGTAAATATGCAATGAGAGCCTTGATTAACCCTCAAGGTCACCCACCTGTCTTCAAACCTTCCCGAATCGTTTGCGGTAAGGGTCGTTGTCTGTTTTTCATGTTCGCCGCCTATCCCCGGCAAAAGCCCCGTTTTTACCAAAAGCTGGAAACCGTTGCATATACCGATGATAATTTTGCCGTGAGAAATGAACTTTATAAGCTCATCAAGGAATCTTCCACCCGAGCCCTCTATTGACTGATACTTCCACTTCACGGCCTGCGCCTTGGCAGAACCGAGGTCATCGCCGTCGAGAAAACCGCCGGGAAAATTTATGAAGGCATACCGGTGTATACTTTTCGGGTGTTTCATCATCTCATCAACATGCACAATATCAGCCTCAAACCCTGCAAGTTTGTTCGCGTAAGCGGTTTCGTGCTCGCAGTTTATACCGTTTCCGAAGAGGACCAGGCTTTTTATTTTTTTCTTTCTCATGTTGCGTAACTGTGTAATCCCGATAATATAAAATTTACCACAAAATAGGTAACCATAACGCTCACAAACCCCACAACAGATATAATGGCAGTTGCCTTGCCCTTCCATCCCCTTGTCGTTCTTGCATGAAGAAAAAGGGCATATATGATCCACGTTATAAGCGACCAAGTCTCTTTGGGGTCCCAACTCCAGTAAGAACCCCACGCATAATTGGCCCATACAGCCCCCGTAAGTATACCAGAAGTAAGCATGGGAAAGCCAATAATTATGCTCTTATAATTTATTTCCTCCAGTGTTTCCTTCGTGGGCATTATTCGCTTTTGCCCTACTAAATAAAACATCCCGGCAATAAAAGATATTGCAAGGGCTGCGTATGCGATAAAACAGGTGGCCACATGAATGTGGAGCCAATTGCTTTGCAGGGCCGGTACAAGAGGCTCTATGTTTTTCTGTACTGATGGGGAAATTGATGCAAAGCCCATGAGCAAAAGGGCAATAAGCGACGCGCAAAAGGTTATGTTTGTGTGGGCAAGCCTTTTCCTCAGCAGTATCAACAAACCGATAATGCACCACGCATAGAATATGAGCGACTCATAAAAGTTCGATAGCGGCACATGTCCAATGTTTAACCTGTATGATTCAATCCATCGCAAGGCGATGCCCACTGTGTGCAGTCCAAAAGCTATATAGAGGGCGCCCCGCATAAGCGAAAGAACCTTTTCCTTCCTCCATGCAAAATAGATGGTGTGCATGAAAAAGAGCAAAAGATAGAGCAGGGTAACAATACCAAGTATTTTATGGTGTGCTGCCATATATGTCCTCTTTTAGTTTTTCAAACTCTTTTTTAAAAGCTTCCTTGTTTTTCAACGCATATCCCGCAACGATAATGCCATCGGCAGCACTAACCACGTAAACTCTCCGGTAATAGGTAAAGAAATTCACATATAGTCCCAAAAGCATCAACGCAAATCCTGTCCAAACGACAAATACGCCTGGATCCCGGGCCACTTCAATGCCCGTATAGGACTCCTCCCGTATTTCATCAAACCGCACAGCAACACCACCGATTACCTGTGATTTCATTTTTTCTACATTCAAAAGAAACCATCTCGACTGTGGCCTGTCTCCTTCGAGGTAAGCAATTTGAACGCCAGGCCCAAGGTTGTGTATTTCTTCCGCAAACCTGACCACCATGAGGGCCAACCCTTTTTTCTGAAAAGGTTCCTGTTCTGTAAGCGCCACCGCTTCATCGGCAACATGAAACAAAAAAGAGGTTTTTTTACCATAACTTGATTGATAAAAACGTATACCCTTATGGTAAAGGGGGTCGTTTACCCGTATATCTTTTTCTTTCACTATTGTTCCACCTTCTATTACTTCTACGGTGCTTACATAATCTTTTGGTTGTCCTTCCGGATAATAACTCGCCTTAAAATCCTTGCACTTAAGGGCAAAACCGAGGGTTATCATGTCCTGGTGCCCCCCTCTTGCAGTCACATGATCTTTTGTTTCGCCTACCCGCAGTATAAGAAAACCCTTGAATCCGAAAACAAGCCCGATAAAACTGCCAACAAGAACAGTAATGATACTTCCATGGATAATGAACACACCCAACCGGGAAGGTATTCCTTTTTCCAGTATGAGGCCCCGATTTTCATCCCTTATAAGCCTGTAAAACTTTTTCAGTACGCCTATGGCTTTTTCTTTTCTTTCGTTATCCACCCGGAGGTTAAGCTCCATTTTTGATAATCTATCAAATTCGGGTATATCGGTTTGGCGTTTTTCTTTGATGAAGCGAATAAGCCCCTGCGCGGTGCAGAGCGTGAGGTTTATGGCAAAAAGCACGATAAGGGCTTTGAACCAGAGAGAATGATAAGCATCGTCTAAACCAAAAATATTGATGATTCTGTATGTTGCTTCAGAATAGACAGTAAGGTATTCGCTCTCGTTGGCGCCCTGCTTTATGATGGTTCCAAGGATAGATCCTGCGGCAATAAGCGCGAGAATGAGCATGGAAAGGCGTTTGGAGATGAAAAGATCAAAGAGCGTCTCCGCTATTCCCTTTTTCTGTTTAGGTTCTGTGGTTTTTCTATTATTTTTTATGACATTCATTACATTTAATTGGAGCGCTTCCTCCTTTTGCAACATTTTCTTTGTGACAGGCTTGACACTTGGCATGAAAAGCGTCTTTTGCGGGCTGAGCTTTTTCTTTTATTTCTTTTAACAGATGGCAGGTTTCACACTTGTCCGGTTCTTTTGGGTTTTTGTCTTTATGATGACACACCGCACAGTCGATCTTTGCCTTCTCAATATGGGTAATGTGAGAGAACGTTACCGGGCCCATTTTGGCGGCTTCAAGTTTCAGTATCGTCGTTTCGGGCATTTTCTTTTCCGCCCCCGCAACACCTGTTGCAAAAACACAAAAAAAGACCAAAAGCAGTGTGGCGATCAAAACGTGTAATTCCTGTCTCATGGCACACCTCGAAAAGTTTTTTCATGTTGTCTTAAAAATGACCAAGTCGGGGGCTCCTTTGTCAAGGGTGTAGGGCGTGTTGCGTAAAACACCATCCTGCGTCACGCTTTTCCCTGTTTCCTTGCAGCCCGCGTGTATCCTGTTACCGCATAATAGGCCGCCTTATCAAAAAAATATACAAGCCTTTCGCCGAGCTCAAACATCCGGTAGATATCGACAGCCTTTTCCCAAACACCAAAAGAATAGGTAAACATCCATATGTGCTTCTTGAGGAGGCTTAAAGAACTTATAAGATCTTCGAGGAGAACCCTATCTTCTCTGCGTTTGTTTCCAAGATTAACGTAAAAAGATTTAAATTCGTTTTCTCCTTTTTCTCCTTTTAGCCAGGCCTTAAAGTCTCCGATTATAGACATTGCTCTTTCAAAAAGCTCTTTCCGGTCAAAGGCGTGATAAGACCCTGTCGATGGGTTTGTCATAATATCGTCGAGCCATAACCGTATAATCTTTTTTGAGTTGTTCTCAACGGCCATAATAAGTTCATCGGAAAGGAGGCTTCCCGGATAGGCAATTTTATCTCTAAGGGCACCCCCAACAAAAGTTTCAAAAGAATCGCGGATGCTCCAGAGGTCTCTTTTGAGCTCTCTGTATTTCTGTATGGCCCTTTCCTGAGAATCAAAGGCAAGTTTGGGCAAATTCATAATGGGGAAATATCTGCACTCCGAGGCATCATCTCCTGCCATCTCTACGCCTGCCACCCGCTCTGCTTCAAAGGTTATGATGAGAAGTTCACCGTAGAAATGATTTAAATGGGAACCCACATCGACAAGCTGTACAATCTTTCCCGTGAGGGACGTTTCCTCTTCAAGCTCTCTCAGGGCAGCATCTTCTATGCTCTCGCCTGTTTCTGCAAAGCCGATGGGGAAGCACCACATCCCCTGAAATGGCTCTCTGGCTCTTTTTACGAGCAGAACCTCCCTGTCTCTGTTCGAGAGTATTACCGATGCAACGGGCAGGGGGTTCTCGTAATATACTGCCTTACAGCCCGGACAAATCTGTCTTTTTTTACCATCAAGAAGGTCTGTGTCAAGTTCTTTTCCACAAAAATTACAAAATATTTTTATTTTCATTTTCTCGCCAGAAAGATTCTGTCGTTCTTATTGAAGCAAACCTCCCCTTTTCTCAAAAGCTCTCGGAGCATCGTTTCTTTTACAAGATCGGGGTCTACATCTTCTCTGATAAATTCCCGCTTGAAATCTATGTATAACTTCAGTTCTTCCTCGTTGCCCCGCCGAAACAAGAGGCTGTTTTGATAATCAACAAAGTTTACCCTGCTGAAATATTTTTTTAGTATATCCCCTCCGTTTTCTGCGGAGAAATTTTCGATGACTTTTCTTAGGTTTTTAAAATTAAAGTATTTCTCTCCTTCTTCCAGCATGGTTTCACTGTGCGTAATAACCACAAAAAGTCCTTCGTTTTGAAGAAGTCTTCTTGCATCCGACAGAACCCCGGGGAAAAAATAAAGAGAATAGGCAGACACAATAAGATCAAAGCTGTCTGAGGAAAAATCAATGGGCGCCGGCAGCGTAATCATTTTAAAGACCGCATCCCGCGTTACCCTCTTGGCAGACCCGACAAAGGGGGGGCCGTTTTCTTTAAGACTGTCAATGCCGGCAATGAAGTCAATTTTTATTTCGAGGGCATCTTCGAACCAGCCGTATCCACATCCGAGGTCAAGCATGCGCCTTGTCTTGTCCCACTCAATCATGTTTTTTACTATATCCCGTACATCTCTTTTGTTTTCTGATCGGTTCCTTAGGATTTTGCTTATCTCCCTGTGGAGCCGGTAGTCGGAATAGCTTTTTGCGTTGTCCATCACGTTGCAGTTATATATCAAAGATGCTCCTTTGTAAACCAAAAAAGAGAGCCAAACACTTGAAAGCCTTAAGCTTTAATGGTTATAATCAAAGAAATTATTCAAACACGTTTTAACGGGGGGCGCCAGTGCCTATCTATGAATATTTCTGCAATCTGTGTCAAAGCGGGTCTTCCTTTCTTCTGCTCCGGATCTCTGAACCCGTTGAACCCTATTGTAAACACTGCGGAAACAGAAACGTAGAAGGGGTTGTCTCGCCGGTAGTTGTCGTGAGAAGCGTCGAGAAGCGCATGGAAAGTATATTTGATTCGTCAAGTCTTTCAGCCCTTGATGAGACAGATCCGCGAAGCATCGAGCGTTTTATGAAAAAATGGGGGACGAGATGGGGGATGATTTTAGAGAAGCCACAGAAGGTGCTGTCAGTGATTCTCCTGGTCCCGGCGAAAACGTTCTGTAAAAAGGCCCTTACCTTCCCGCAGCACCTCGGCCACATCATCAACAAGGCGAACCACCGTTGAGGGTTCGCTTATTATAATGCCGCCGTCAATTATAACATCGATATTTCCCTTGAAAGTTTTTTCTATATGTCTGGGGTCTATAAAGGCTTCCTCTCCAGAGATTTTTGCGCTTGTATTAATGATCGGCCTTTCTGCGAGCGCCGCTATGGCTACGGGCGCCGGGTGTGCCGGTATTCTTATCCCTACTTCTTTTCTGTCCGTCATGAGGAGTTTGGGGATTATCCTGTTCGCTTTGAGTACAAACGTATAGGGGCCTGGCAGATATCTTTTCAGAATTTCGAAGGAAAAATTGCTCATGACCGCGTAGTTGCTCACGTCCTTTAAGTTCCTGCAAATAATGCTCAAGGCCCTTTTGTTGTCAAGTCTTTTCATGGCGTAAAGTTTTCTGATTGCTTTTATGTTGAGGAGGTCACAGCCCATTCCGTAATGGGTGTCGGTGGGATAAGCAATGATGCCCCCTTCGTTGAGGGTTTTTACGATAAGTTCTGTTATCTTTTTCCTCGGTCTTTCTGCGTTCCACTCTACAATCATTTCTTTCTTCCCGCGGCCCTTGCCAGAACTCTTCTTTTGTCAGCAGCGTTGATTGTGGTCTCCTCATAAAGTAAGATTTCAAAACCGTCAAAATAGCCGATCAGCTCTCCGTCGTCCAATAGATGGTCCTCGTTTCTGGGCGTGTCAATCCTGTTCCGTCGCTTCATAAGGTTTCGTAAATGAGTATACCATCTTTTTTTAAAAGGGCCTTCACTTCTTTTATAATTTCTCTTGCTGAAAAATAAAAGATTATTGCGCCGTCGAGGGAATTCTTTCTGTATGACAAGCGTGCTGCATCGCCCAAAACAGGCCATATGAGCGGGTTCCTTTCTGCTATGGTATTTTTCGCTGTCTTTATAGCCTCTGCAGACCTCTCCAACCCGACAACAGAATAGTCTTGTTCGGCCAAAAAGGGGGCGTTTCTGCCATTACCCATAGCAATATCAAGCACGCGCCCGCCCGGTATCGTCTGTCCCAATCTACCATATCTGCGCACAGTATAATCTATGGGTAAGCCTTAAAAAAATAGATTTTTTCACTGGTTGATGATATAAAAGCTCATGCCCATAAAGGTTGTCTTTCTTGACTGTGACGGCACATTAACAAAAATAACGAGCAGTTGGGAATATCTCCATCGCAGGCTTGACCTCTGGACGGCAAATGCCGACGCTTATCAAACGCTTTTTCAGGAAGGAAAAATAGATTACTACGAATTCTGCAGGAGGGATGCTCTTCTCTGGAGGGGGTTGCCCGTTTCCAGGATTAATGAGATAGTAAATGAAATCCCCTATCGTGATGGGGTTGCGGAGGCCATCGCCCTCTTGAAAAAATTAGGGGTCTTTACGGTAATTATATCGAGCGGTCTTTCTTTTCTTGTGAATCGTGTCAGGGAAGATCTGTCTATCGACATGGCGATCTCTAACGAGCTTACCTCACAAGCGGGCCTTCTCACGGGTGGTGTAAAAATTAACGTTGAGTACAATCAAAAGGATTGTATTGTCAGGAACATCCTCCGGGACCTTGGTTTTGAAAAAAAAGAGTCTTCCGCTGTTGGTGATGGAGATGGCGACAGGGGCATGTTTGACGAGGTTGGTCTACCTATCGGCCTTTGCCTTGGCGGAGAGTCGTGTTCCTGCCACGAGGGCACCACCCGGGCAGGAACGTTTGCTGATGTTGTAGAAATTATCCGGAGGCTCTAGCTGATACCGTTATGAAAAGAACTGTCTCGCTCGCGATGTTTGTCCTTTCCCTTTCCCTTTTTATCCTTATTGCTTGTGCCCCAAAAGGGGTGCGCCTTTACGAAACGGCCGACACGGTGCGCGGTGACATAGCGTTGACCGCCCTTAGCCTGCAGGGAAAACCTTACAGGAATGGCGCAAGGGGGCCGGATTTTTTTGATTGCAGCGGGTTCGTTTATTTTGTTTTTAAGCAACACCGCGTTTCGCTTCCACTCACCGCAGAGGGTCAGGGCGGGGTTGGCTATGATATTCCTCGTGACGGTGTCCAGCCTGGCGACCTTGTTTTTTTCAAGATAGACAGGGGTTGGCATGTTGGCATCACGCTTAACAGAAATGAGTTTGTTCACGCCTCTAAGTCACGCGGCATAGTGGTGGACAGCGTAGATGCACGTTATTGGCGGAAACGGTTCCTCTTTTTCCGGTCTGTTTTATAAATTTCTCCCGTGCTACCCGTTGCTTCGCAGTAAGAGCGCCTTACTAAAAAAATAGACCACCATTGTCTTCTCCTCTTTTCTTGCTTTTCTCTTCCCTTCCGGCATTGGGTCTGCGCGGGTGGTGGTTACACAACCAAAACAGAGTACCGCATCTAGGAGTATGAATGCGATTATCGTTTTTTGCACAGATCGTTGTGCCCAATTTATTTTATCGACAACATAACTTTTATGTGCCTTGACTTCTTTCTCTTTCTCCAGTACACTTGTAATTGTTAACCAGTAAAAAACAGTTGAATTATTTTACCTGTTATATTATTATCAGATTTTAAACCTAATCTAAGGACACGATAAGTTTTCCACATATGTTAAAAAATTGTTGAAATCTCTAGAACATGCTTGATATCCTTACACAAATAAAACCAAAGATCGCCAGCATTATCAGCGAGGATAGCTATAAAACGTGGATCGAGCCGCTTAAATTTCTCGAATTTAAAAACAATACCTGTGTTGTTGTGGTTCCAAACGCTTTTTTTAAAGATTGGGTGGCAGAGAATTTTGAATCCATAATGGTTGCCCTTATGAAAGACATTACAAAAGAAGCCTTAAAAATAGAATATATCCTTCAAAAGGAAGAAATAAAAAACGTTGTCGCCGATAACAAGAAAAGCGTTGTCGTGAAAAAACAATCTTCATATAATCAGTTCAACCCGAAATATACCTTTGAAAATTTTGTTGTCGGTTCAAGTAATCAGTTTGCCAACGCTGCTTGTCTTGCCGTTTCTACAAACCCGGGGAAGACTTACAACCCGCTCTTTATATACGGCGGTGTTGGTCTTGGCAAAACACACCTTCTCAATGCTATTGGAAATTTTCTTATTAAGCACGGAAATGTTAATCCTGACCGTATTTGTTATATAACTGCGGAAACCTTTACAAATGAACTTATTAATTCCATCCGTTTCCAAAAAATGGAAGAATTTAGAAATAAGTTTAGAAAAATGGATATTCTTCTTATTGATGATATACAGTTTATTGCCGGTAAAGAAAGAACACAGGCGGAATTTTTTCATACTTTTAATACCCTTTACGACAACATGAAACAAATTGTTGTAACCAGCGACAAGTTTCCCAGGGATATTGAAAATTTTGAAGAACGTTTAAAGTCCAGGTTTGAGTGGGGGCTCGTTGCCGATATACAGTTGCCCGATATTGAAACAAAGGTGGCTATTCTTAATAAAAAAGCAGAGAGTGAACATATTGATCTTCCTCTTGATGTTGCCTTTTTTATTGCCTCAAATTCCGAGGACAGTATTCGTTCCCTTGAGGGTACCCTTATCCGCGTCGGCGCCTATTCTTCTCTAAATGGTTCCAGTATTACCATGGATCTTATAAAAAATGTTATGGGTCATATTATAAAAGAACGTGAAAAAGAAATCACCGTTGACATGATTTTAAAAGAAGTTTCTGCGCATTACGGAATAAATATTTCGGATATAAAGTCTGAAAAGCGCGTTCGTTCCATTATGGTTCCCCGGCAGGTTGCAATTTTTCTTTCGAGAAAATATACAGGCCTTTCCCTTGTAGGTATTGGAGAAAAGTTTGGGGGAAAGGACCACGCCACCATTCTTCATTCCATTAAAAAGGTTACCGGCGACATGAAAATTAAGGCAGAGTTGAAAAGTGCTGTTGAAAAGATAGAACAGAGGATAAAGTTAACATGAGTCTACACCTGTTTATTGTTTTTAAACAACCCCGCTCTTATTTTTCTTTTTTTGTTTCAGCTATTTATGATCTTTTCCACATGTTAACAATGCTTATTATTAATAAGGAGTTACTATATGAATATAATAGTAGATAGAAATATTGTTTTATATCCTGTGTCAAAAGTTGTAAGCATTACAGAAAAAAGATCTCTAATGCCCATACTTTCAAACATCCTTATAGATTTTGGAAAAGAAAAGACAACAGTATCTTCTACTGACCTGGAAGTAAGTGCAGTTACCTATATGGATTGTGTTGCAGAGAAAGAGAAAAAAGTGGTGGTGCACGGAAGAAAATTTTTAGAAATTTTAAAAGAACTCGATAGCGGGGATATTATAATAGACATTGAAGAAAATATTATGACCATTAATCAAAAAAAGACAGAAATTGTATTAAGTTTACAAGATCCCGAAGAATTTCCCGAAATAAAACAAATAGAGACAAAAGAAGAATTTTTAATAAAAGGGAAACAACTTATTGACATGATAGAAAAAGTTAGTTTTGCTATATCGCTTGACGAAACAAGATATATTTTAACAGGCATGCACATGAAGGGGGTTGATGGAGAAATAATAGTAGTAGGAACAGATGGTTTCAGAATGGCGATGCACCATAAAAAAATACAGTCTGTAAAGGGGTTTAGGGGTATAACGATACCAAAAAGATCAGTAGCTGAAATAGAAAAAATAATAAGTGACGAAGACAACGTAAAAGTAACAATAGACGAAAAACACGTTCAGTTCAGCACAGATAAAATAAAACTCATATCAAGAATAATAGAAGGAAATTTTCCAGATTATGAGAATGTGTTGCCCGCAGAAAATACAAATATTGCCACCATTTCAAGAGATGAATTTTTAAAGGGCATGAAAAGAGTGTCGTCAATAATAGGAAGATCAGAACCCATAAAAATGACCCTTTCAGACAAGGGTATGCTTATAGAGGCAGAATCTGATATGGGAAAGTCAAAAGAAACGCTTGATATAATTTACGAAGGCGAAGAAACAAGTATGAACTTCAACGTAAAATTTCTTATGGATCTTGTAATACATACACTTGGCGAAAAGATGGTAATTGCCGCCCCCAAAACATACGGGGCAGTATTATTTACAGGGGAAGACGTCGAAGAATATAAAAATATAGTAATGCCAATAAGAATATAAAAGAAGGAAGAATATTAATGAACGAATATAGTGCAGAAAGCATAAAAATACTTGGCGGCCTTGATGCAGTGAGAAAAGTACCCTCCATGTATATAGGAAATACGGGGGTGGACGGACTACACCACCTTGTTTATGAACTTGTAGATAATAGTGTAGATGAAGCACTTGAAGGATACTGTGATAAAATAGCCGTAATAATACACAGAGATAATAGCATTACCGTAGAGGACAATGGCAGAGGAATACCGGTAGGGAAACACAGCGAAGAAAACATGTCTGCGCTAGAAGTGGTGCTTACAATGCTTCACGCCGGTGGGAAGTTTGACAAGGACACATATAAATATTCTGCAGGACTGCACGGGGTAGGACTTTCTGTGGTAAATGCGCTCTCAGAATATCTTGAAATTGAGGTAAGGAGGGGCGGGAAGGTTTATTTTCAGAGATATGAACAGGGCAATAAGATGACGGAGCTTGCAGTAACGGGTGACACGGAAAGCACGGGCACAAAAGTAAGATTTAAGCCAGATAGCACCCTATTTGAAACAGTCGATTTTAGTCCTGACATAATAGTACACAGAATGAGAGAGATTTCCTTTCTTAACAACGGCATTCACATAACTTTTATAGATGAGAGACGAGGAAGAAGACAGGATCTTAAATACGAAGGTGGCATAAAATCTTTTGTAAAATATCTCAACACCAATAAAACAGTGCTTTTTGAAGATCCCATTTTTATCACAAGCGCGAAACAGAACATCGATCTTATAGAAGTGGCAATACAATATAATGATAGCTACAACGAGAACATATATAGCTTTGTAAATAATGTTAATACCAAAGAGGGCGGCACACACGTAGCGGGTTTCCGGGCAGCCCTCACCAGGTGCATTAATGGTTTTATACAGAACAACATGCAACAGAAGGTGAAGGAAAACCTCACCGGCGACGACATAAAAGAAGGACTTACTGTAGTCATAAATATAAAAGTACAAAACCCTCAGTTTGAAGGACAGACAAAGGCAAAGCTCGGAAATAGCGAAGTAAAGGGCATTGTGGAATCGCTTCTTAACGAAAAGATAGCAGAGTACCTTGAAATGAATCCCACAACCGCAAAGATTATAATAAATAAAGCATTGGAAACGCGGCGCGCCAGGGAAGCAGCAAAAAAAGCAAAAGAGCTTGTAAAAAACAAAAGCCTTATAGAAAACGGCGTACTGCCCGGGAAACTGGCAGATTGCCAGGAGACAGACCCCGAGCTCTGTGAACTCTTTATTGTAGAGGGAGATTCCGCCGGGGGTTCCGCAAAGCAGGGAAGGAATAGAAAAACACAGGCCATACTCCCCCTCAGAGGAAAAATACTCAACGTAGAAAAATCGAGAGAAGAGAAAATACTCATCAACACGGAAATAAAATCGATGTATCTCGCCCTTGGCACACACCAGGACAACAAGGGAAGGCTGAGATACCACAAGGTAATTATAATGACAGACGCAGACGTGGACGGCTCGCACATCAGAACGCTTCTTCTCACCTTTTTTTACAGACAAATGCCGAACCTTATCACGGACGGCTATTTATACATAGCACAGCCACCGCTCTACAAAATAAAACACGGCAACAAAGAAATGTATGTGAAAGACGAAGAGGAATTCGAAAAAAATATTCTCCAGAGAGGTATTGAAAGAACAAGGTGTTATGTAAGCGGTGCAAGATTAGAAGAAATTGTGCTGTCAGAGAAGGTAGAAAAACTGAAGGTTGTGGAGCGCTATCTTAAAAACGCACAATATGATGGATTCGACAGAAAAGTAATACTGGCCATCATGGCTTCCGGCATCTTTAAGAGAGAAAACCTTGCCACGCCCGAGAAATTGGAGGCAGCACGAAAAGACCTTGAAAAGACAGGATATGCCGTTGAAATCGTTACAGACAAAGAGCACAACCTTTATGCACTGTCTATAAAAACAGACGGTGAAGAAGGACAAAAAACAATGCTCGTAAACCACGAAACATGTACGCATGACGATTATGTAGATGCTTATAAAGCGTACAAAGAAATAGAACACTTTTATGAGGAAGGTGTAAGCGTTCAAAACGGTGAGCAAAAGGCAGACACGCTCTGCGCAGAGGAATTTTTCAGGTATATCACCGAAAAAGGGAAAGAAGGAATAAACATTCAAAGATATAAAGGTCTTGGTGAAATGAACCCCGAACAGCTCTGGGAAACGACAATGGATCCCGAGAAGAGAAGCCTTGTAAGGGTGGCCATTCCCGATGCGGTAGAGGCCGATCAGGTTTTTACCGTGCTCATGGGAAACAACATAGAAACAAGAAGGCTCTTCATAGAAGAAAATGCCCTTAATGTTAGAAATCTTGACATATGATCACCATAGGGATTACCGGCATAATAGGAAGCGGGAAGACAACCGTTTCAAATCTGCTGAAGCAGAGAGGACTCGCCGTAGTAGACCTTGATGGCCTTGCAAGGGAAGCAATCACGCTCAAAGAGGTTCAAGAGGATATAATAAACAGCCTTGGTAAAGAATTTGTAAAAGACGGAAAGGTTGTTGTCGAAAAATTAAGGGACCTGGTTTTTGTGGAGAAAGAGAAGCTGGAAAAACTTGAAAGCATAGTGCACCCAAAGATACTGGAAGGAATGTGGAAAGAGATTGACGGGCTGAAGGGCAAAAAGGTAAAAACCGTTATTATTGACGGACCGCTGCTCTATGAAAAAGGGCTCTACAAAAGCCTGAACAAGACCATAGTCGTTTCGGCTGGAATGGATAAAATCAAAGAACGACTGAAGGAAAGGGGCTTGTCCGAGGAAGATATGGATAGAAGGATATCGCTTCAAGTCCCCCTTAAGGAAAAAGAAAAAGTAGCCGATTTTGTTATATTTAATAACGGAACCAAAGAGGATCTTGAGAGAGAGGCAGAGGGTTTATGGAAAAGGATAAAAGAATGGGAGGTAAGGGCAAAATGCACCTTAATGATCTAAAGAGCAAAAAAATAGGAGAGCTGACCCACATGGCGCGTGACCTTAACGTGGAGAACGCCTCGGGACTGCGAAAGCAAGAACTTATATTTTCTATACTACAGGCCTATATGGACAAGAACGAATCGGTATATGGAGAGGGAGTTCTTGAAATCCTCTCCGAAGGATTCGGGTTTCTAAGATCCACAGACTCGAATTACCTGCCCGGTCCTGACGACATATATGTCTCGCCATCGCAGATTAAAAAATTCGGGCTGAGAACGGGCGATACAACGTCCGGGCAGATAAGACCACCCAAGGACAACGAGAAGTACTTCGCGCTTCTCAAGGTAGAGTCCATCAACTATGACGACCCAAGCGTCGTGAGGGACAAGATCATATTTGATAACTTGACCCCTATTTACCCCGACGAACGGGTCATTCTTGAAACAACACATAGCGGCCTCTCAACGAGAGTTATGGACCTTTTTACTCCCATTGGAAAGGGCCAAAGAGCACTCATAGTGGCGCCCCCAAGAACGGGCAAGACAATGCTCCTTCAGTCCATCGCGAACAGCATCACCGAGAACCACAAAGAGGTGTTTCTTATTGTGCTTCTCATCGACGAACGCCCCGAAGAAGTGACAGACATGACGAGGTCCGTAAAGGGAGAGGTTATAAGCTCCACCTTTGATGAGCCGGCAACGAGGCACGTACAGGTGGCGGAGATTGTCATAGAAAAAGCAAAAAGGCTTGTGGAACACAAGAAAGACGTCGTTATTCTCCTCGACAGCATAACAAGGCTTGCCAGGGCATACAATACGGTTGTGCCATCAAGCGGAAAGATTCTCTCCGGCGGCATTGATGCATCGGCCATGCAAAAACCGAGAAGATTTTTTGGTGCTGCCAAGAACATAGAAGAAGGGGGAAGCCTTACAATCATCGCAACGGCTCTTATTGATACGGGCAGCAGGATGGACGAGGTGATTTTTGAAGAATTTAAGGGCACAGGCAACTCAGAGATTTATCTCGATAGAAAGCTTGCAGAGAAGAGGGTCTTCCCGGCCATAGATATCAACAAATCTGGCACAAGAAAGGAGGAGCTGATTCTTGATAGCGGCGAGCTCTCAAGAATATGGCTTTTAAGAAAAGTATTACAGCCCATGAACCCGGTGGAATCCATGGAGTTTCTCTTGGAAAAGTTGTCAGATACCGAATCAAATAAAGATTTTCTCTATTCAATGAGCAAAGGAGGCTGAAATGAAAAAAGGTATTCATCCGGAATTAAAGAAAGCAACGGTAAAGTGTTCCTGCGGGAACACATTTGAAACTCTCTCGGTGAGAGACAAGATCAGCGTAGAAATCTGCGCAAAATGCCACCCGGTCTTCACCGGCAAAGCGAAACGCCTTGACTCTGCCGGCCAGGTAGAAAAATTTGAGAAAAGGTACGGCAAAAAGACACAGTAATGTTTGAAAGACTGGCCGAAATTGAGAAAAGGTACGACGAAATTGAGTCTGAAATGGCAAGGCCGGAGACGCTCGCCAACATGGAAGAGTATAAAAAATTTGCCAAGGAGCGGGCAGAACACAAAGAAGTAGTAGACCTTTATAGGGGTTGGAAAAAAAAGAAGGAAGAGTGCGATAAAACCAAGGATCTCCTCGGGCCTGAGCAGGACGAAGAAATGAAAGGCCTCGTGCGAGAAGAAGTGGCGATCATAGAGGAAGAGACTGGCGCACTGGAGTTGCTGCTCCGGGACAAGCTCCTTAAAAAGCACGAAAAGCAGGCAAAAAGCATATTTCTCGAAATCAGAGCCGGCACAGGCGGTGAAGAGGCAGCCCTGTTTGCAAGGGACCTGTTTACCATGTATATGAGATACGCCGAGACCATGCGATGGAAGACAGAGCTTATGAGCTCAAGCTTGTCGGATTTTGGTGGTTTTCGGGAAATTATTGTGGTCATAGAGGGGAAAGAAGCCTACAACATGCTCCAATACGAAAGCGGCGTGCACCGGGTGCAGCGGGTTCCCGATACCGAGGCGCAGGGACGGATTCACACATCGACAGTAACCGTAGCGGTACTGCCCGAACCCGAAGAGCTTGAGCTTTCCATAAACCCCGACGAAATCCGCATCGATGTTTTTCGCAGCAGCGGACCCGGTGGACAGCACGTAAATACGACAGACTCAGCGGTACGCATTACCCACATACCAACGGGAACGGTCGTTACCTGTCAGGACGAAAAATCACAACACAAAAACAAGGCAACGGCCATGAGGGTTCTTCGGGCCCGCCTGAAAGAAAAGATGGAAAGCGAAAAAGAACAGGAAATATCCGACGAGAGAAGAAAACAGGTGGGTACCGGCGATCGCAGCGAGCGCATCAGAACATATAATTTTCCTCAGGGGCGGGTGACAGAACACCGGACGGGGCTCACCCTCTATAAATTGCAAGATATACTTAACGGCAACCTAAGCGATATTGTATCCCCTCTTATTACCCACTTTCAATCCGAGTCGCTGAAGAAAGGATAACCATTGAACGTCAGGGAGATCATTTTACGGGAAAGGCAAATTTCCATGACAGACGTGCTCAGCATCATCTCCTTTGTCTGTGCAACAAGCAAGGAACAGACCCTTGCCAGTATGACGAAAGAGATAGACGACACAAGATTCCGGGACATAGAAAGCTGTATTGATGAGAGAAAACGCGGAAAGCCCCTGGCATATATTACGGAGAAGAAAGAATTTTATTCACAGGAATTTTATGTAGACGGAAATGTTCTTGTTCCAAGACCGGAGACAGAAATTCTTGTTGAAGAGGCACTGAGTATCCTTGGACAACAAAAGAACATTACGGGCATCCTTGATATGGGCACCGGCTCCGGCGCAATAGGCTTAACGATTGCACAGAGAGCAGAGAAACGCGTTGTCTGTGCCGACGTCTCCTGGGAGGCCCTTGTAGTGGCCAAAAAAAATGCCCGGATGCTGGGGGTGCTCGAAAGGGTATCGTTTCTCTGTTCAAACCTTTTTGGGGGCGTAAAAGAAGGGACAAAGTTTGATATGATCCTTGCTAACCTCCCCTATATTGGAAGTGAGGAGTGGGACGCGCTCATGCCGGATGTAAAGAATTTTGAGCCGAGAAAGGCTCTCTATGGGGGGAAAGACGGTGTTGAGATTTATCGGGCATTCTTGCAGAAAGCACACCTTTACTTACGAAATAAAGGATATCTACTCTGTGAAATAGGCGGGGCAAGGCAGGCAAATCTAGTAAAAAATATCCTTGAATCAGCAGGGTTCGAGGTGGCCATAAAAAATGACTATTCTGGAGAGGAAAGGGTTCTTATCGGATCATGGATAAATTTGTCATAGAGGGCGGAGAAAGGCTTAAGGGTACGGTTAAAATAAGTGGTTCAAAGAATGCCGCCCTGCCCCTCATTGCTGCCACCATTCTGCAAAAAGGCCAATATACAATAAGCAACATTCCCCGGTTGAGAGATGTTACAACCATGATAAAGCTCCTCAGCATACTGGGCGGAAAAATTGAGTGGACCGGCCAGGGTACTCTACTCATAGACACAACGGGCGTAGAGAACCACATCGCCCCCTATGAACTGGTAAAAGAGATGCGAGCATCTCAACTGGTTTTAGGCTCCCTCACCGGCAGACTTAAGCGGGCAACGGTTTCTTATCCCGGCGGTTGCGCCATCGGAGAGAGGCCCATCGATTTACACCTGAAGGGGCTTGTAGCGCTCGGTTGCGACGTGAAAATTCGGGAAGGATATGTCGAGGTTACGGCAAAGGCACTCAAGGGCGGAAGAATAACCTTTGAAACGGTGACGGTGGGAGGAACGGAGAACATGCTCATGGCCGCCGCGCTCGCGAAAGGCGAAACGATTATTAAAAATGCTGCCCGCGAGCCGGAGGTTGTTGACCTTGCGCGGATGTTAAAAAAAATGGGCGCCGCCATCGACGGGGAAGGAACGGAAATTATTAGAATACGGGGCGTAAAGGATCTAAGGCCCTGTTCTTACGAGGTTATCCCCGACAGGATTGAGGCCGGGACTTTTCTTGCCGCCTGTTGTATAACACGGGGCAACATAACCATAGAGGGCTGTATGCCCGAACACATAGGGGCCGTCATAGACAAGTTTAGGGAAACAGGCATGGAAATTATCTGTGATGGGAGCACCGTAAGGGCGTCGATGACAAAAAGACGCCCCCTGTCTGTGGATGTGAAAACAATCCCTTATCCGGGTTTTCCCACTGACATGCAGGCCCAGATAATGGCCCCCATGACCATTTCAAAAGGGGTCAGCGCTATAACAGAAACCATATTTGAAAACAGAATGATGCACGTGGCGGAACTCAGAAGAATGGGCGCCGATATACGGGTAATAGGCAATACGGCCATTGTGAAAGGCATCGAAACTCTCTCCGGGGCCAAGGTGATGGCAACGGACTTACGTGCCGGCGCATCCCTCATCGTGGCCGGTCTTGCAGCATATGGCACTACAGAGGTTTCGAGAATATACCATATAGACCGGGGTTATGAGAAAATAGAAGAGAAGCTCCGGGGATTAGGCGCAAAGATCACAAGGAGGAGAGATGAGAATCTGGGACCTTGAGAAAGAATACGATGCCTTTGTCTCCTACATTCTTGAAGGAAGAGAAAAAAAGAAACAGAACGTCCGTGGCGCAACAGAAACAATCAAAAAGAAGCTTTTATTGAAAAAAGACAAGGCCCTCCTTGAGTTTTCCCGAAAATGGGACGGGTGGGAAGACGATTATCCCCTTAAGCTCTCTGCGAAAGAAATCCGCGCGAGCGCATCTCGGGTGGCAAATACGGACCTCAGGGTTCTTAAGGGGATGATAAGCAATGTTACCTCCTATCATAAGCACCAGAAAGGCAACAATAGGGTTTTTAAAAGAAAAGGACTCGTTGTAAGAGAAGAGTTTATCCCCCTTGAACGGGCCATGGTCTATGTGCCCGGCGGGACAGCAGTGTACCCCTCGTCGCTTATTATGGGTGTAGTGCCGGCCCGGCTTGCAGGAGTAAAAGAAATATTCGTGGCTACCCCCGCAGCGGGTGGCAAGATAAATCCGTACATAGCCGCGGCGGCCACTCTTCTTGGCATTAAAAATGTATATCGCCTGGGAGGGGCGCAGGCGATATATGCATTTGCCTATGGCATCGGCTCAATACCGAAAGTTGATATCATCGTAGGGCCCGGCAACGCCTATGTGGAAGAAGCAAAACGGGATGTCTACGGAAGCGTGGGGATAGACATGCTTGCGGGGCCCACGGAGCTTATTATTCTCTGCACAAAGCCCTTCTCGCCGGAGGCGCTCTCGTGGGACATGTTTTCCCAGGCAGAACACGATGAACTGGCAATGGTTGGCCTCTTTTCGCCATCGAGAGACCACCTTAAAGAGGTGGAGGGCTCGATTAAGCGGTTAATTTCTCAAAACGAGCGAAAAAATGTTATTGAAAAGGCCCTTGCAAATAACGGGTTTTTGGTGCACTATAAAAGCACACAGAAAGCAATAGATACCATCAACTTCATTGGGCCCGAGCACATGGAGCTTGTAGGTAATGAGAAGGAAGCGGAAAAACTATACTATCCCGGGATCATTTATGTTGGCCCCTACACAACCGTAGCCATGGGGGACTACTATATCGGCACAAATCATGTATTGCCAACCGGCGGTGCGGGAAGGTTTACCGGTGGCCTTTCTGTTGAACGGTTTACAAAGAGGAAGGTAGTTGTTAAAATAGAAAAAGCATTTGTTGAAAAATATGGCGATAGCGCCATACGACTCTCTCAGATCGAAGGTCTTTTCGCACACGGTGAAGCGATCAAGGCAAGAAAGGAGCTCTAAGATGAAGTTGAAAATCGGACTACCAAAGGGGAGCTTGCAGGAAACAACCTTCAAGCTTTTTAAGAACGCAGGCTACAACATAAAGCTCTTAGAGCGATCGTATGTTCCTTCGATAGACGACCCCGAGCTGGAAGGGCTTGTTATAAGGGCCCAAGAAATGGCACGATATGTCGAAGACGGCATTCTCGATATGGGAATTACCGGGTGGGACTGGGTACTCGAGCAGGACGCAAAGGTGGTAGAGCTGGCGAGGCTGAAATACGGCAAGGTCGGCTTCAGGGGGGTCAAATGGGTTGTGGCAGTGCCCATGAACTCGAAGATTAAGCGGGTAGAAGACCTGAAGGGGAAAAAGATTGCCACCGAACTCGTTGGCTTTACGAAGCGATACCTTAAAAAGAAGGGCATAGAGGCCTCCATAGAATTTTCCTGGGGCGCAACAGAGGTGAAGCCGCCGCTGCTTGCTGACGCCATTGTTGAAGTAACGGAAACGGGTGCATCGATTAAGGCCAACAACCTGAGAATCATAGATACAATCCTTGAGTCTGAAACGGTTTTGATAGCAAACAAAAAAGCCTGGAAGGACCCCTGGAAAAGACGAAAGATGGAGAATATCGTTATTCTATTAAAAGGCGCCCTCATTGCAGAAGAAAAGGTGGGCCTTAAAATGAACGTGCCCGCCAAGATGCTTGAGGAGGTAACAAAAATTCTTCCATCACTCCATACACCGACAGTTTCCAGTCTCTCCGATAAAAACTGGGTGGCCATCGAGGTCATCCTGGACGAGAAGGTCGTAAGGGATATTATACCCGATCTGAAAAGAGCCGGCGCACAGGGTATTGTAGAGTACCCGCTGAACAAGGTCATTATGTAGGGGGGGCAATGGAAAGAAAAGCTAAGGTGGAAAGAAAAACAAAAGAAACAGCCATAAAGGTAAAATGGGCCCTCGACGGTGACGGAACCTACACCATATCAACGGGAATCCCCTTCTTTGACCACATGCTGAGCCTCTTTGCAAAACACGGGCTTTTCAACCTCGAAGTACACGCAAAGGGAGACCTTGAAATAGATTCTCACCATACCGTTGAGGATGTAGGAATTGCAATGGGTAAGGCGTTGAGAGAGGCATTACAGGATTTTGGCGGCATTAAGCGCTACGGTTATGCCGTTATCCCCATGGACGAATCTTTGTGTATCTTTGCTTGTGATCTGGGCGGACGGCCGACCCTTGTGTGGAAAGGGAAACTTACCGGAAGCACCGGTGGTTTCGATGCCGATGTAGTAAAAGAATTTTTCCAGGGTTTTGTCAATGAAGCTAAAGTGTGTCTCCACATAAACCTCCTTTACGGCAGTAACCTGCACCACAAAGTAGAGGCCGTGTTTAAAGCCTTCGGGCGGGCACTCAGAGAAGCTGTTACAAAAGACGAGCGCATCAAAGGGGTGCTGTCTACAAAGGGTGTACTCTAAGAATTCAGAATGAAAGGCAAAAGTAAACAGCAGGCGATATTGTGATAGCAATAATAGATTATGGTATGGGAAATTTAAGAAGTGTTACCAATGCTCTTGCACGGCTTGGGGCAGATACGGTTGTTACGAGGGACAAGAAGACCATAGAAAGATCAGGGGCAATCATCCTTCCCGGTGTCGGTGCCTTTGGCAAGTGCATAGAAAACCTTGAAAAATACGAGCTCCTTTCTTTTATCAGAGAAACAATTCTTAGCGGAAAACAATACCTCGGTATTTGCCTCGGCATGCAGGTGCTCTTTGAATCGAGCGAGGAAGCACCGGGAGTGGCCGGTATGGGTATTATAAAAGGAACGGTGCCGCGATTCACTGGTGCTGTGAAGGTGCCCCACATGGGATGGAACAGCCTTGAGATCGTAAAAGAAAGCAAAATCCTGCGTGGTATCGGAAGCGGCGAATACTTTTATTTTGTCCATTCATACTACTGTCTGCCCAGAGAAGAAGGAGTTGTGGCAACGAGGACACAATATGGAAGCAACTTTGTTTCTTCTATAGAGAAAGAAAATGTTTTTGCCTGCCAGTTCCACCCGGAAAAAAGCCAGAGCATAGGGTTGAAGCTCCTGCAGAATTTTATTAACCTCACCTCCTGATCGACTGTTTCTAAAAAAAGAAAGGGGGGCCCTATGGGGTCCCCCTTTGTACCCTTAAATAGACAT
>PNOF01000014.1 GCA_013824645.1 Syntrophus sp. (in: bacteria)
ATACGAGCTATCTCCCTTTTTACTCGAACTGATATCAGGCATATACTTCGAGAGTCGTTGCCTCCCGGCGCCGGTAAGACCCTGCTTCTCTGTATTTGTTTATGGCATAACCGGTCATATCAAGGGTAACTTTGCCGATCATATTTTGGTCAGCAACAGACTGTGTATCAAAATTGAGGGTGAAGAGGAGCATTTTCTCTTTATCGGAAATATCCTTCGGATATACTCCTCCTCTGCTCACAAAAGAATCTTGGTTGTTCTCTTTTGCGAGAGAAGATTTTATCGGTCCTATAGCCTTACGTTCTCCAAAGCTGACCGTCTTGTTAAAGGAAAGAGCTGTCACATCACCATCGGCAGTGCTACGAACTAATTCGCTGCGCTGTCCGCTGCTTTCCCTCTTTTTGTTATCAACGACGCCTTCTTCCGCCTGACGAAAGCTGTAGAGTGCTTTTCTCGGGGACCCCTTATATGCTCCGATGCTTTGTATTTCCATTTTATTACACCGTTAATATTGTATCACAATTTTTTGCAAAAATAAATCCTCTGTTTTGACTAAGGGTAGTTTATTGAAAGATCCTCCGGCACAGGAAACTTATTATATTTATTTTATTGGGACTTGACAAAATATATTTTATTGTATATAAAGTCTATTATATTAGTATGGTTTAAAGTCATGGAAGCAAAGTGACTATTATTTAATAAGGAGGTTCACATGAAAAGGATCTACGAAGATAACTCGTATTCAATAGGAAGGACACCCCTCGTGAAGCTTCACCATGTAGTCGGTGATGCAAAAGCGACAGTTCTGGCCAAGATAGAAGGGAGAAACCCTGCATATTCTGTTAAATGCCGTATTGGTGCTGCCATGATATGGGATGCCGAGAAGACGGGTAAGTTGAAGCCAGGCATGGAGATTGTCGAACCTACATCAGGCAATACCGGTATAGCCCTCGCTTATGTTGCAGCAGCGAGAGGATACAAGCTGACCCTTACCATGCCGGAAACGATGAGTATAGAGCGCAGAAAAGTCCTCAAAATATTGGGGGCGGGCATTATCCTTACTGAAGGCGCAAAAGGCATGAAAGGCGCCATAGCAAAGGCGGAAGAACTGGTTAAAAGTGACCCTGCTAAGTATTTTATGCCCCAGCAGTTTGAGAACCCGGCGAATCCTGCTATCCACGAGACGACAACTGCCGTTGAGATCTGGGATGACACAGAAGGAAATGTAGATATTTTTGTTGCCGGAGTCGGTACAGGCGGCACCATAACAGGGGTAAGCCGTTACTTCAAGAAAACCAAAGGAAAAAATATCATTTCTGTCGCAGTGGAACCGTCCCATTCACCCGTTCTGACACAGGCGAGGAATGGCGAGGAATTGAAACCGGGTCCTCATAAGATCCAGGGCATCGGCGCCGGTTTTGTGCCGAAAGTTCTTGATCTCAGCCTTGTGGACCGTATAGAACAGGTTACCAACGATGAGGCTATCGAGATGGCACGAAGGCTGGCTAATGAGGAAGGTATATTATGCGGTATATCTTGCGGTGCCGCAGTAGTTGCGGCAGTGCGTATCGCCGGGGAGTCTGAAAACGCCGGAAAAATAATCGTTGTTGTATTGCCTGATGCCGGAGAACGCTATCTCTCGACAGTGCTTTTTGAAGGTCTCTATACTAACGTGGAAAAGGCTGTTGCTTCCGATGAAGTGCTTTAGGAAAAGGCTCAGGCCGGAATCCCATGTGTATAATTGCCAATGTAATATCAAAACACAAAGAGTAGAAGCACTTGCAGGCATCAGGGAGGTCATGAGAATATGAAGATTTCAACAAAAGGAAGGTACGGTTTACGGGCGCTTGTCGATCTATCCATGAATGGCAAAAATGGTTTTCCGGTACTTCTTTCTGATATTGCCAACAGACAGGGCATATCCGGCAAATATCTCGAACAGATTGCCACACAACTACACCGGGCAGGTATTGTAAAAACCGTGCGAGGTAGAAAAGGAGGCTACCTCCTGGGAAGGCCTGAAAAGGATATCAGGGTAAGTGACGTCATAAAAGCCCTTGAAGGGCCAATATGCGTTGTCGATTGTGTCAATGAACCCGATAGTTGTGCCAAGACTACCGCCTGTTCAACACGGGACATCTGGACACTCCTGAGTAAAAGGATAGAAGAAACACTGGACGCTTTTACAATTGCCGACCTAGCGAAATCGCAGGAAGAGAAAAATGGGAAGGAAACTTCCATGTATTATATATAAAGGTCATCTGCAATCGAAAAGGAGGCTGTAATGTCAAAAAGAAGACTGGAAACGCAGGCAATTCATGCCGGTCAAGAGACTCCTGATCCTGCTACCGGCGCACGGGCAGTACCCATTTATCAAACGACATCCTATGTATTCAATAATACGGAACACGCGGCAAACCTCTTTGCCCTTAAAGAGTTCGGTAATATCTATACCCGCATCATGAACCCCACAACAGATGTATTTGAACGTCGTATGGCCGCAATCGAAGGGGGTGTGGGCGCTTTGGCCGTTGCCTCAGGCCAGGCGGCAGAGACTCTGGCACTCCTCAATATCACAGGAGTTGGTGATGAAATCGTAGCAGGGAATAACCTCTATGGGGGCAGCTATCAGCTCCTCCACTATACTTTTCCAAAATTGGGAAGACAGGCCAAATTCGTCGACTCCACAAAACCCGATGAATTCAGAAAAGCCATAACAGAACGGACAAAGGCCATTTATGCCGAAACAATAGGTAATCCCAAGCTCGATGTCCCTGACTTTGAAGCAATTGCGAAGATTGCCCACGATGCGGGCCTCCCTTTCGTTGTTGACAATACGGTCGGTGTGGGCCTCGCCCGTCCAATTGAACATGGCGCTGATATCGTGGTTATTTCGGCGACGAAATTCGTCGGAGGTCACGGCACATCAATCGGCGGCGTCATAGTCGATTCCGGTAAATTCAACTGGGGCAACGGCAAATTCCCGGAATTCACGGAACCGGACCCGAGTTATCACGGGCTTAAATACTGGGACACCTTCGGTGATTTCCCCGGTATGGGTAATGTTGCCTTTATTATCAAGGCACGGGTGGAACTCCTCAGAGACCTGGGGCCAGCCCTCAGCCCTTTCAATGCCTTCCTCTTTCTTCAGGGATTGGAAACACTTCCATTGAGGGTCCAGAAGCACTCGGAGAACGCCCTCGAAGTAGCACGGTTTCTTAAAGATCATCCGCTTGTTACCTGGGTCAATTATCCGGGGCTTGATGACCATCCGAGCCACGGACTGGCAAATAAATACCTTGGCAACAGATATGGCGCGATTGTAGGTTTCGGCATTAAGGGCGGCCTTGAGGCAGGTAAAAAGTTCATTAATTCCGTAGAACTCCTCTCTCATCTTGCCAATATCGGCGACGCAAAAAGCCTTGTGATCCACCCCGCATCGACAACACATCAGCAGTTGACACGGGCAGAACAGGAGGCCACCGGCGTAACGGAAGATTTTATCAGACTTTCCATAGGTCTTGAAAATGTGGAAGACATTAAGGAAGATATTGACCAGGCACTGAAAAGAACAGTGGGGTAAAGACCAATGGACGAAGGACAATCATTCTCCCGCTATGACGGGATCATTAGGACGAAGGAAAAAAAGTCGTCCAAACGAACAGAGTGAGCGGTCGTCCCAGTTGCGTTTACGGGACGGACGTCCCTCGGCACCACGAGGAAAATATGGCAGATAAGGATAAAAGCATAGGTATTGTAGAGACCCGATACTACACCTTTGCCGAGCCTCCGGATGCCCTTGTGCTGGAAAGCGGCGAGACACTGGGGCCTGTTACCCTTGCCTATGAGACATACGGGAAGCTCAACAGCGAAAAGACGAATGCAATCCTTATCCTTCATGCCTTAACCGGCGATGCCCATGCGGCAGGCTTTCATAAAGGAGATAAGCACCCCGGCTGGTGGGATAATATGATCGGCCCCGGTAAGGCATTCGATACTGAGAAATATTTTCTTATCTGTTCAAACGTTATCGGCGGTTGCAGAGGCTCTACAGGGCCTGCATCGATTAACCCCGAAACAGAGAGGCCTTATGGTCTTGCATTTCCGCTTATCACTATCAAGGATATGGTCAATGCACAGGCACGCCTCATAGACCATCTCGGTATTGACAAACTACTCTGTGTTGCCGGAGGCTCCATGGGAGGCATGCAGGTGCTCCAGTGGGTTGTTTCATATCCCGAAAGGGTCTTTTCGGCTATACCGATGGCAACAACGATAGTCCATTCGCCTCAGCAGATTGCTTTTAACGAAGTAGGCAGACAGGCCATTATGGCTGATCCGAACTGGGATGACGGGAATTATTATGGCCGCCGCCTCCCCGTAAAAGGGTTGAGTGTTGCCCGGATGGTGGGTCATATCACATACATGAGCGACGCATCGATGAAAGACAAATTTGGCAGGCGGGAAAAAAACGAGAAAGGACCTTTTAAATTCGGTGCTGCATTTGAGGTCGAGGGCTATCTCCAGTACAGGGGAGACAACTTTATTAAGCGCTTTGATCCAAACTCTTATCTCTATATCACAAAAGCCATAGACAACTTCGACCCTTCAGACGGGCAGGGTCTCACCGGTATTCTCAAGGGTGCGCCAACACGATTTCTCATTATTGCCTTCAAGTCGGACTGGCTATATCCCGCATACCAATCCCAGGAGATCGCCAGGTCCTGCAAACGGGCAGGCGTAGACACCATCTACTGCGAACTTAATTCTACCTATGGCCATGATGCCTTTCTCGTCGAGGTCGACGAACAGACCCATCTGGTGACCCATTTCCTGCAGAGGGTTTCTGAAGGAGTGCGGGAAACGTGACAGACAGAAAGACAGGGATACCTCCAGATCATAAGATTATTCGTGAGCTTGTTGACCCATCATCATCAGTGCTGGACCTCGGCTGCGGAACCGGCGAGCTATTGTCTCTTCTTGTGAAGGAAAAGCACGTTAAAGCCCAGGGCATCGAGATCGATGACAAAGCCATATTCGAATGCGTGGCAAAAGGGTTAAGCGTCTTCCACGATGATATTGATACGGGACTGCCGGAATATGGCGACAAGTCATTCGATTTTGTGATCCTGAATCAGAGTCTGCAACAGGTAAAGAAGATTGATGTTGTGTTGAAAGAGGCATTACGGGTAGGGAGAAAAGTCATCGTCGGTATTCCAAATTTTGCCTATATCAATGCCCGGTTTCAGATATTCTTCAAGGGAAGAGTGCCAGTGACACCGTCTCTTCCCTTTGAATGGTACAATACACCCAATCTGCATTTTTTAAGTCTTTACGATTTTATTGAATATTGCAGGAAACAGAAAATCATTATCGACAATGCATGCTTTCTGGATAAGAAAGGCCAAATACGGCTGCTGCCCAATCTCTTTGCGCAAATCGGTATCTTTGTACTCAGAGAAAACAAAACAGATAAGGAAAATGAATCAGTATAAACGTCAAAAAAAACCATACAGGGTGAAACACAGGCATGGAGAAAAACGAATTAATTGCTCAGATACTGGCATTAAAAAAAGAGCGGAACGCTGTCATTGTTGCCCACAATTACCAGATTGATGATGTGCAGGAGATAGCCGATGTAGTGGGCGATTCTTTTGCCTTGAGTAAATACTGTGCGGAAAGCCCACATGATGTCATCGTCTTTTGCGGTGTCCATTTTATGGCTGAAAGCGCAAAGATCCTCTCACCGCAGAAAACAGTACTGCTGCCGGAGATCAACGCAGGGTGCCCCATGGCCGACATGGTTACTGCAGAGGATGTGCGGGAGATGAAGCGGACTTATCCCGGGGCTGTTGTTGTCTGTTATATCAACACTTCTGCCGAGGTAAAGGCCGAGTGCGATATCTGCTGTACCTCTTCCAATGCCGTGAAAGTCATAGAGTCGCTGACTGAAGAACAGATCATCTTCGTGCCCGATAAGAACCTGGGCGATTACATCGCGAAGAAGGTCCCTCAGAAAAAGATAATACTCTGGGAAGGATACTGTATTACCCATCACAGAGTTACTGTGGAAGATGTGAAAATGGTCAGAGAGGCGCACCCCGACGCAATGATCCTCATTCATCCCGAGTGCAGGCCCGAAGTGGTTGTACTTGCTGATTTCGTGGGAAGCACAAAGCAGATAATCGATTTTGCCGCCGCATCGAAGGAAAACAAATTCATCATCGGCACAGAAATGGGCGTCCTTGTAAGGCTCAAAAAAGATAATCCCCATAAGACCTTCTACCTTTTGTCTCAGGGCCTTATCTGTCCCAACATGAAAAAAACAAAACTGGAAAGCGTCTACCATGCCTTGAGGGATATGAAATATACTATCGAACTCGCAGAAGAAATCCGCCTGAAAGCACAGGGCTGTCTGGAGAGAATGCTCGCGGTAGGCTGATATAGCACCAAGTTGCATTTGGTGTTGCACATCAAAAATGTCATTTCTTTCACTCCCACTCCGGGCACCTTACCCTGCTACGATTCGCCTACACTCAATTTCCGAACTCGCTCTGTCGCTCAGACAGCGGTATGGTTTTATTGCGACTGGCAAGGAGTAACAATTGGCCTAAACGCGGCCTGGCCGCAGGCCCGCTTCGGCTCATCGGCAGGGCCCCAAGGTATCCTCGATGTCCGTTGCAAGAAACGGCATTCTTGATGCGATTGCAGTTATCCGATTGCAACTCGGCATAAAAAAGGTTCTGTGCTTTCTCTTTACCAGAGCTTTGCGGTAACGGGGTTTTTTGCGCGTTCTTCGAGTCTGATCGCCTTTGTTTTGCATACTGACCGGCAGACACCGCAGCCATAGCACCATCTCTGATCGATGACGGCTTTTTTGTTTGACGCGCTATAGGTGATGGCGCCAAACTGGCAGACAGAGAGACACGACCGGCAGCCCGTGCATGCTTCAGAGGAAATTCCCGCGACATACTCGGCCCGAAACATAACAGGAAGGGCATGTGTTACGGTGGTGCGCATTGCAAGGCAATCGGAGCGGTCACAGTTACATATTGCGGCGATGAAGGGTGTCTGGAAGGTCCAAACGCTATGGCAGAGGCCCTCCTGCTCATGCTCGCGAAAGGCCGCCATGGCTTCATCCTTGGTGAGCAGCTCATTTTCAGCAGCATCGGGCCCATTGAGAAAGCTCTTGTCAACACCGCGCATGATCTCGGCAAGTCCTCCGCCGTCAGGTCCCATACTCACGGCATAGCAGTAACGTTTCTCTTTTCCGAGGGTGACCTGGCGGCAGACACAGGCCACACGGACAATAGAATTGACAAAACCAAAGATCTGCTCGATCTCTTCAATGGGCACTACCTGGCCGAAGTGGTCCTTCTTCATCTTCCGGGTAATGACACGACCCACAATGCTCTTGATCAGTCGCGGCGCTTTCCCGAACATTTCAAGACGCTTGTTGGCCCGCACGAGTCCATCCGTATCTGAGATAAACTCCTCGATAAACTTGCGCCGATGGATATCGCTCAAGAGGTCGTCAGAATAGTTCTTGGCCTGTAGATACCACTTCTCTCCCTCGCCATGTTTCACACAAAATTCACACATTTCCGCACCAGTATCATTATTAATTGAAATGGGGGTTTTGTCAATGGACAGGAAACAATGTAATAGTGCTGCTGTCTTGTGTTTTTGTGGTCGGCCAACGGCTTATTCGGAAAGCCCCATCTGCGCCGCCCTGCATCGCCATGCGCTGCTCAACGCATACATATGCGCCTCCGCGCCAGCAAGGCTCACAGGACAACACATCTAGAGCTTCCACTCCAAGCCGTCGTCCATTCACACCGGGACAAGTCCCGGAATAGTCGAGGAATATTCAATTGGCTTGTGCTTCGCGGAGCGAAGCTTCAGATACTACGACATATCCGGCGGTGTGTTAGCGATTACGCATAGCAACCGTAATGGGGACTCGATCCTGATTAAGTCATCAATCTTCCGTGTTTTATCATGACATTTTATCTTGTAATCAGATCATGATTGTAGGAGAATGGATTTATACAGGAGGAAAACAATGAAAAGAATGTTGATGATGATCGTCGTTATTATCTTGCTTACAGGGTGTGCCGGTCTTCCACGTATGAACACTTCAAGTGGTAGACCAGAGATAACGATATGCGGGGTTGGTAAGAGTGAGATAATGGAAAAAGTAGTGGCAGGTTTTATTATGGCCGGTTTCAACATAAGGAACACAAGTAATTTCCAAATCGTGATGGGCAAACCTGTATCCAACCCATTAGTGGGGGCGATGATGGGTTCTAGATATGATTCTACACCGGAATCTCGACTTGTCTGGACATTTGCAAGTTTAGACAATAATTGTACTCACATCGGAGTTGTGGTTCAGATAGTGACAAATCCCGGGTCAGCTTTTGAAAGAATCACGGACGTAAGCACGGGAAAAGATGGTCATGAGATTCAGGAAGAGTTTGAAAGATTGAAGGCAAGGGTCGAGGGAGTTAATTCCGGGAGATCGGAAGGACCAAGCCAAACAACCACAATGAAAGAACAGATCAAGCAAAAGAGACAAGAAGAAATTAGACGAGGTATAGAAAATATGAGAGAAAGGATGGAGGAAGACAAAACCCTATCCGAGAAAGGTGATGTTGAAGCTCAAAAAAGGATCACCTATTACGAGGAAAGGATACGTATACTTGAAGCCGATTACAATAAATAGCGAGATGCTCGCCCACCAAGGCAATGTAGCCGACCTTGTCATGGTAACGGCTAATTATTGAGGATAGAGGCTGATCTATTATGGCGCACCTGACGCACTATACGAGAAGCATCGACACCATTATCAAGATATTAATTAATGGGTTTGCATGGATCCCCAATGGACGTGATTTAATAACGCATTTCATTCCATTTCATGACTTCTTGTCCCGAGAGCCACAGCAGTTCGGAATGGTTTCCTTTACTGAACTTCCTCCTGAAAACGCCGCGCCAGTGAGACATGATTTTGGGAACTACGGCATAACGGTTTCAGCGGAATGGGCACTATCACAAAATGCTCAAAGAGTTTTATACATCGATTATCAAGGACCAGTCTTTGACGGTTTTCAAAGGCTATTTCAATATGCGTATGGTGATTTAATATGCAGCAGCCAACTTCGGACAGGCGCGGTTAGCTCTATGATATTCACAAACAGAGCCATGGCGAATATAACGAGAGCATTTCTGTACGGCAACCTACTAAAACTCTATGAGTATATGGAGCCCTCAATGCACTCGTACCAACAGGAGTGGCGGATAACAAACCCCGAACCGCTTTATGGTTTTAAGGAAACTAAGGAGGAGATAATAGAAAATGTGTCTCCTCCTAAAGGATGGGCCAAGATATTACATTTGTTACGAATAGAGTCTCGTGATGTTACTGGGTTTGTCTGCCCTGAGCATGAAGTACAATTGTTGAGGAATAGTTTGTCGGATTTGTATAAAGATAAGACAATAGCAGGATTCTAACCATAGCGACTGGCTCTAGCCAAACTCCGCGTTAGATGACTATAATAAAAATGCTGGTAAAGGAGGTGAGCGGTGATAATCAAAAAATGCACAGGATGCAAATGTCAATTTACAAAGGAAGAATTAGATGAGCTACAGTCAAAGCAAAAAGTATCAAAGGAAAAACTGTTTAAGAATGCCTGCCCTCACTGCCGCAAGCCTTTAAAAACATTTGATGAAAGTAAGTTTCAGAAAAAATGGTATGGATATTTAAATAATGATAAAATGATGATCGAGCATTTGATTCTCGTCGAATTTAATTATTATGACGATGGTTCTTTTGAGGTAAAAATACCTCTCCTAAACTTAGCATTTGAAACCAAAGATTTTTCCGAAGCGATAAATATTCCTGACGAAAAAATTTTGATCTATCTAAAAGATAAATATGAAAAAGCTTACAACGGTGAGCATAAATTTTTGACGCAAGCATTCATAAAGGAAACTATTACTGAAAAGCGAAACATTACGCCTTGGTGGTAATAAAAAGGCAGGCGTGAGGGGGAGGGAGGATGGAATTCGTTGCTCTGGACTTCGAGACGGCAAATGCAGATATGTCCTCTATCTGCCAGCTTGGACTTGCGCTCTTCAAAGATGGTTCACTTCAGGAAGAATGGAAGACTTATATTGATCCAGAAGACTTCTTTGATGGGATCAATGTTTCAATTCATGGAATTGATGAGACCACGGTAGAGGGTGCTCCGATACTTCCGGATATCGCAAGTCTTATTTACAGCTATCTGGATGATCGGATTGCTGTTTGCCACACCCATTTTGACCGAGTAGCGCTTCATAAAGCCTGTGCAAAGTATGACCTGCGTGTGCCAACATGCACGTGGCTCGACTCTGCGCGAGTGACCCGAAGAACATGGGATCAATTTGCATACAAAGGGTATGGCCTTGCAAATGTGTGTGCTACCTTAGGATATCAATTTGTACAACATGATGCCCTTGAGGATGCAAAAGCTGCTGCACACATTCTTCATGCTGCTATTGAAAAGACCGGAATGGACTTGCAACAATGGCTGAAACGTGTCGAACGGAGTATTGGTTTTCCAGATCATTCCTATAATATTTCACAAGATGGCAACCCAGAGGGTGCTTTTTACGGCGAAATGCTGGTTTTCACGGGTGCCCTTGAAATATCACGACGGGTGGCTGCTGACATGGCCGCAAAGATCGGGTGTATGGTTGTTGACGGGGTTAATAAGAAGACGACAATTCTTGTTGTAGGAGATCAAGACATTAAGAAGCTTGCAGGTCATGAAAAAAGCTCAAAACACAGAAAAGCCGAGAAGCTAATAGCAGAGGGCTACCCAATAAGGATTCTTCAGGAGAGTGACTTCAAAGAGTTGGTATTATTAGCAGAGTAAAAGTAATCCTTCCGCACCCCCTAATTATTCAAGCCGCTACCTTGAGATGAATTAAGATGACTTCATTATGAATGAGTCTCCAAAGGGGCATGTCGCAGATTATTTTCGGGTGCGCTTTGGGGACATTCTTTGCATATTACTTTTCGAGAATTTTTTCATATGCAATGCACAAAATTTAGATCTGCTCTCCGGTGAACTTGACTATGCGGGATATATCGAAACTGTCTTAAGGGACCGCAATAAATATCGTTCTGCATGAAAGTGAATTATATGGCCGTTGTTTTTTACGTTACCTGGATCAACGAGGTCCGGCCTTGAAATATACGTTTTGCCTTGATATACTCTCCCCATGGCCCGCCCATATGTCAATGCCCGCACCCTATGTATATCTGTCATGACTGACATGTTGAAACACTTTCAGAAAAAAAGGAGGATATGTCATGAAAGTACTGTTTTTCTTTTTTGCATCCCTGTTTATCTGCCTTCAACCCGCCTACGCCATCGACGAAGGAACAGCGGAGGGCACAATTACCGTAAATAATGAAACAATCGCCATCAGCTATGTCTATGCCCACCTTCACGACAATGCCGAGGGTCTCCTTGATCGCCCGAAGGAACTCCGTATTGTGCTCTCGGACCGGAAGGTCCCCCAGGAATCGCTCCGGGGAATCGTTTTTCTGCCCGTGGAGGATCTGGCCAGAGAGAACCGGATGCGGGGATTGATGATGCAGCTCAACCCGAATGATCCGGGCAAGATCGTCGTCACGCTCCTCCAGGCTCCGCCAACATCCCGTCATTCTTTGATGACGCTGACACTGAGCGCGACGGGAGAGAAGCTTTTCAAGAAACTGAATGTGTCGAAAACGCGTGTTGACGGAGAAGTCGAGCATTTCGATACGCGCAGTGAAGGTGGTACGGACCTGCCGAAACTGAGCTACTCAGCAATATTCAGTGCACCGCTCTTCAATGAGCTGCCCGTAACCGCTGACCTTAAGGGGATGGCGGCACAGAAGAGCCCCCAGGTAAAAATATACCGCGAGAAAATCATTGCCATGAAAAAGGGTGATTTTGAGACAGTGAAGCGCCTGTCGTCGGAACGGGCAAATCGGCGCAATGCCGTCATGCTTGCCCAATTGGGTGATCAGGCTAAGGTAATGGCCGCCGAGGGAGCGCTGGAGATGGAGCAGTCGCTCAAGCAGGTCAAGAGGGTGGTGGTCCGTGGAGACACCGCCGTCATGTTTTTTTCGGAAAAGCATTGGGCCACTTTTGTCCGTGAAGGCACAAACTGGAAAACGGACGATTGAGCAGATGAGGGGTCGCCAAGAAATATTTGTGATGTCCTTTAGATATTTCGTTTCAAGTTATTACCGGACAAAGTCGGATATATTGAGCGTTAATAACAGGAGGTCTTTTTATGATTATTGCGATCATCCATTTTCCACCAATAAAAGCAGGAAAGGAGAAAGAATTTCTTGAATGGTTTGAATGGTCAAACAGGGAATTTGCCAAATTGAAGGGCTTTCTCAACAGGAAGCTTTTGAAGCCAAAAGTAGGGGGTACATATGCTGCCATTCTTGAGTTGGAAAGCCATGAGGACTTTCTGGCCTTAGGCGCAAGCGATACCCATGCCGAAGCCGGGAAAAGGGTTTCACCGTTACTCGATGGCCGTCCTTCACCGGATCTTTATGATGTTGTCATGATGTAGAAATGGAATTAGTTACCTGTAGTGTATTGCCAACCAGATTGTTTTTTCGTCTGCGTCGGTCCAGAGCACTTTATGCTTCCGATGGGCAGGGAGATTAAGATAATCCCCCGGTTTCAAGATAACCGGCTCTTTATCTCCTTCCAAAAGAAGGGCCGCGCTGCCTTTAAGGAGCATAAACCACTCGTTCTCGTCTTCATCGTACCATTCATCTTCGGGCGTTAGTTGTCCATCGGAAATGATCCGTTCAAGTCTGAACGATTTCGTTTCAACAAGCGTTTCGAAAATCTCCTCCGGGATCGCTTCCGGTATGTCGGCAAATAAGTTTTTCATCTTTTCATCTTCCATATCGATTCCCGATTCACTATTTAGGCCTCTTTGCTCTATGCCATTCACGATTCACCATTTACGATTCACGGTTTCAAATGCCTCTCCGTTGTATTGCTAACCTCTTTTCAATAATCTTTTCCAGTATATCTTTAAAATCCTGTGCATCAGGGGAAATCTCAACGGCTTTGCCGGCAAGTTTCTCTGCTATATCAAGCTTCATATCTTCCGAATAATAGAGCCAGGCAAGATTGTTGTATGCACGGGGGTCCTTCGTTTTATTTATTGCCTTGTTATAGCACCTTTCCGCATCACCCACAGCATCTTTTTGAACATAGACGTTGCCCATATAGAGATAGGCGATGGGTAACCGTTTTACCGCAATCATATATTCTCTGAGGGCTTCATCTAATTCCCTATTTCTCTCATAGGCTATACCAAGGTTTATGTGCTCTTCTGGTGTCATCTGATCATGTGTTATAAATATACCGGGAAGACTGCACGACAACAGAACAAACAACGCCAGTATTAAGAAAGTAGCTTTACAGGGAGTGGCTGGGATAATTCTGTTTCTCCTTGTCCTGAATAGAGGGACAACGCCGTGCTGACTGACAATATTTTAATATAAACGCTTTGTAAACATTTATCAGCAATAATTTTAGAAAGCTGTATACATAACAGGAAGGCTTATGGCTAATATATAGATTGCAAGGGGTTTTCCTCAATGGGATCCTGTTGCTGAATCTGCGTTATGGCCAACAAAATGTTTGAAGGTTTTTTATTCCTGTGGTATTCTGCACACGTACGTTGTACAGCCATTGTTTGTTACATCTTAGTTACAGTGGGTCAATACCAAAGGTTTTATGACAAATGTTGAATGGGATATGAAAGCTTAAGATGAACGGGTACGATCCCTTAGCTCACTTGGTGAGCGAGAAGGGGAGGCTCCGCAGGCTTTGCCTGTGGAGGGGGCGACGCGAGCCCCGGAAAATTCTAAAAGGAGGTCCTTATGTCGGTAATATATGATGTCTTTGCAAGAGAAGTTCTTGATAGCAGAGGAAACCCAACCGTTGAAGTAGAGGTTACACTGGAAAGCGGCGCCATGGGTCGGGCTATTGTCCCTTCAGGCGCATCTACCGGAGAGCGGGAAGCTCTTGAATTGAGGGATGGTGATCCTAAAAGATACAAAGGAAAAGGGGTAATAAGGGCGGTCGATAACGTGAACAACACAATCGCGTCAGAAATAGAAGGACTCGATGTACTTGATCAGGCCTATATCGACAATCTGCTCATCGAAATGGATGGAACAGAGAATAAAGGTAATTTGGGCGCCAACGCAATGCTTGGTGTTTCCATGGCTTGTGCACGGGCAGCATCGGATTACCTTGGTATCCCTCTCTATCAATATATAGGGGGCATTAGGGGTCGCGAGCTACCTGTACCCATGATGAACGTCATAAATGGTGGGGCCCACGCGCAGAATTCTCTCGATGTGCAGGAGTTCATGATTGTCCCTTCAGGCGCTGATACTTTCAAGGAAGCGCTCAGGATGGGAACGGAAGTATTCCACACGCTGAAGGGTATTTTAAAAGATAAAGGCTACTCTACAGGCGTCGGGGATGAGGGCGGTTTTGCGCCTCAGATCAAATCGACAAAAGAAGCGCTTGACACGCTCATGGCTGCAATCGCAAAAGCAGGATACAAAGCTGGAAAGGATATTCTTCTGGCCATCGATGTTGCTGCAAGCGAATTGTATGAAAAGGGTAAATACCATATCGATGGCAATGTATGGGACAGCAACAAACTCGTCGATTTTTATGACGGACTCATCAAGAAATATCCCATCGTTTCTATCGAAGACGGATTTGCCCAGAATGACTGGAAGGGATGGCAGGCATTTACCAAAAAGTGTGCTTCCAAGATACAGATAGTCGGTGATGATATTTTTGTCACCAATCCCAAGATTTTTATGGAAGGTATCAAAAAAGGCGTTGCCAACAGTATCCTGATAAAGTTGAATCAGATCGGTACTGTTACAGAAACACTTACCACAATTGAGATTGCGAAGAGGGCCGGTTATACCTGTGTTATCTCTCACCGTTCAGGAGAAACAGAGGATACCTTCATAGCTGACCTTGCCGTTGCGACGAACGTAGGTCAAATAAAAACCGGATCTGCATCCAGGAGTGAAAGGATCGCAAAGTATAACCAGCTTTTGCGGATAGAAGATAACTTAGGCGATCTGGCAATATTCGGTGGCAGCGGCGTCTTCTACAGTACAAAATAAGGGGCTCACGTCGCCCCCTCCATCAGCAAAGCCGGTGGAGCCACCCCTCTCTCACTCGCCGTGCGAGCTAAAGTAAAGGGGCTTGCGTCTGTCACCCGCATGGGTGGTCGCCCCCTCCAACGGCTTCACCTACGGTGAAGCAATTTGAAATCTCAAATTTCAAATTTGAGATCGCGTCGTAGATATATAGGGCTTTATTTTGCCATTACATGATGCGCTGTGCATTTTGGGAGGAAAGATAATGGATTGTATAGGAGAAAACAATAGAACGGCTTGTGCCTGCACCTATGAATCCTGCAACAAACGAGGCAAATGCTGCGAATGTGTATCATACCACAGAAACAAAAACCAGTTGCCGGGTTGTTTTTTTACAAAAGAAGGTGAAAGGACATACGACAGGTCTTTTCAGTTTTTTGCAAAGGACAGAAAACTCTGTTAAAAAGCATCCAAAAAGACGCTAGCTAAGTTCTCCCATAGTTTCTTCGGCTTTCAACCGCACTTCTTTTGATTTGTGGCTCATAGCAACAATTGATAATTTTCTCAACGTATCATCCTTTTGCCGTTGTGGTAACTTTGCATATATCTCTCTGAGCTTCCCGATAGTATTGAGGGTAATGGTTTGATCTTTCGTATCAAGAATTAACAACAAAGTCGGCGCATCATCGGGCAATCCATAGCTTTCAATATATTTCGATACATGTTTTACAAAAGTTCCCAATCCATAGGATTGATGAACTTTTTTGTACAATTTATCATGCTCGATAGTGCCCTTTTTCCCCATGAAGATCCGATCAAGGGCCTCCTGCACGCGTCCTGTCTGCCATCTGTCCTTTGGACGTTCTTTCGCCCCTTCTTCCCCCTTCTCTTTTTTCTCCTTTCTTCCGTAAAATCCACTTTTATCTTTGTTCCGGTCTATTTCACGCCAGTTTGGCTTGTCATCGTCATAGTCACCCACGAGTACCTTCCTTCTATTAATTATATGCCTTAACGCCTTGAAGTTCTGAATGTTTCTTCAAGACCCACTTTCCATACCCCGCCTTCCCTAAACATCTTTAGTATTGCAGGTTTCCCGGCTTTCTTATGATGGATAATGATTTCTGTCCTGTTTCGTTCTATTTTCCCCATTTCCCATTTACTTTGTTCGAGCACTAAATCGGGGTCAAAATTTTCAATATATTTGGTCCAATATGATACAGACAATACACCGCCAATGGCAAAGTCTTTGTCTATAGCCTCTTTCGTATAACTTGCACCCGCTTTACCGGTAGCCTTATAAACATCATCAATAATTATGCTTTTTGATTTCTCTGAAAGGATAGACCAGGTTTTCGGATAATTCCCCTCTTTCATGGTTTTGAAAAAAGATTCTGCTGTGAAAAGGATTGTATCGGTTTCGTTGCTATTGTTTCCAGCATATAGGAATGGAACACATTGAAATAACAACAAAAAGACAAATAAAATACTTCTTGTTTTCATGAGAAAAATTTAGGGCCGGGAGAATGATCCCAGCCCTTCAAGGCGTGAAATAGTTGGTTTATCAATGATGCACTGTCGTGGTTGCGGCATCTGAAGAACCACCGCCACTTGACGCTGCCGCGATACCTGCTGCAACCGCTGCTGCACCAACCACTATGGCTCCAACGGTTCCTGCTCCTATTCCTGCTGCTGCACCACCACCTGCTGCCGCTCCGGCTGCTCCAGCCCCTGCTGCACCACCACCTGCTGCACCTTCAGCTTGAGCATATGAGGTTGAAGGAATAATTATCAAACCAGTTAGAAATAGAAAACAAACAATAGCACCTATAAATCCCTTTCTTGTTTTCATAATCTTACCTCCTGGTAATTAAAGATTGTCATTAATCAATCTGTTGAGCTTTTATAAACCGTTTTATTTACTGCATTTATTACTTATATAGCAGCCCCTTGTCTCTGTCAAGTAATAATTTCAATGTCCGTCCGAGAAAACCAAAGATGGTATTGTGATGATCTATATCCTGCGCAACATCCCTTGTCCATGGCGATATCGAATAGTTGTAGACAGTTCGTGAATCTGCGCCTTTAAAGATCATCAGCGGGATAGTAACCCCGATACCCTTATCGTGATAACCCCGGTTAAAACTGTCCCGGAAGCCTGATGTATCCGTAGCGCTATACCATCCATAGATAATCACCCCCTTAATAAACTTCGATACGGTAAGTTTTGCCCCTTCATCACCGCCGAGAAATCGTCCCGTTTTAATATCAACAAAAACATCGATCTCCGGTATGTTCAATCGTGCATTTAAAAACCATGTATGGTATGTCTTTCCACTTATGCCGTCTTTCAGTCCGAAAGCTGAATCAGGATCCCTCTTTTTCACAATGCTGCCGCTTAAACCAACCAAAAACCTTCCCTTATTGATGGGTCTTGCAATCTCACCGTCAAGACCTGCATATTCAATTTCCAGGAGTCCTCCTGAAAAACGTCCGTATGTTTCATGCTCCATTTTGTAGAGCTGGTCAAACATGAGCCTGCTCAGAGCCAGGTTTTTTTCTTTATAGAGGGGAATATCTGACCGTATTGCATCTTCGGAAGGGCTATTGACCGTTGATATGTTATTAAGGGGATATCCGGCAAACCCGACAATAAAAGACATCCCTTTCCACGGGTAGTGGCTTATCCACCCCTCAGCCCCTAATCTATATTTGAAAAAGCCCGATGGATCATTCAAAAAGGTCTGAAAGACAGGTCTCATACCATACCCGAAGAGACTCTTGTATTCCAATTTCATATCAGGCATCTCGCATATTGCTGTTTCCGTTTTTGACAAAAAGAAAAACTCTCCGGGGGTAAGCCTTTCCGCGTACCATTCTGCGATGTCATACCGTGTTGTTGTAAACTCAAAGAGAGGAATTTCATTTTCCGTCAGCGCTATATGAATCGTTTGGAAATGAAGCGGTACAATCTCTGCGATAATTCTGGCAATTACCCCGATGGCTTTTGTATTGTAATAATACCGGTCATTTTTGGCCCGTATCCATAAATCATTCCTGTCTATCATGATACCGATACTTCTAAAACCCGATTTCTGTAACGCCGTCACAAGTCTTTGATACAGAGGGTTTGCTGCATCTTCTTTTTTCTCTCTGTATGGTTGGTTGTATATAGATATAATGGGTTGTCCTATATCAAACGCCGCAGAAAAATTCACACCTATCTGATTTCCTCTCTGATAGCTCACATCTATTTCTGTCCATTTAAAAGGTTTCCACCTGATACCAATATTAAATGGAGACGGGGGAGCGTCAGCGAAATATTTGTTCCGGGCAGGGTCACTCGTCTGCTTTTCATACCTTATGGGGTTATATTCCAGCATGAGGGCATATTTTTCAGAGAGAGCTAATTGAATACCCCAAAAGAATTGGCCATCTTTGAGCCAACTTTTCGGATCGTTGAACAGTTCTGCTTTAAAACTTTCTTCCGAAGAAGACAGGGGGCCTTTGCCAAATCTGCCATTACCGAATCCGACAGTAAAGTCAAAGGGATAGAGCTGTTTGCTCGCCACAATGGACTGCGAAGCATACACTCTTGTCCCCTGTGGATCCATAATATCCACAGCGACAGCAGGTTTCCATTTACTCTCCTCCATGATCCGGAATCTCACTCCGAAAGATTTGTCCTTGTCGTTACCGTAGCCACTCCACTTTGGGTCTCCCGGACTTGCGGCAACGCCAAGTATTTCGGTTACCTTCCCACTCAATTCAACCCCTTTGAAAGGGCTCAAGGCCAGGTAATAGTATCTGTAAGGATCGATCTGGCTTACACCCACCCTGTAGCTATTCTCCTTCAGCATCCTCGCTGTAGGCAGCTCCATAATACCCGTAAAACCACTATTTGCAGGGGTTATAAAGGGTTCATCGCCAGCCGTGGCAGACATAGGGTTACAGAAGAACATGGAGAAAAAAGAGATGGATAGAATTGATAAGAACAAATGAGACTTAGCCGCTAGTATCAGCACTATCGCCTGTATATGAAGAAAATATCGGCACCGATCTGGAGATTGGCGATGCGCTGTATACTATCACGTACCATTTTATAGGGTACATTCGTCAATAGCAGCATGCTCATGCCCGAAAGCTATTTAAGCGCCTGATGAAGCATCGCTATCGAAGCAGCCGTTAGACCAACATTGGCAAATATCTGTGTTATATCCTTGAGCTCCCGCAGCCAGGCTGTACGTTCAAGTTTTTCCGGTACCACAATGCTGTCTCCTGCCTCTATTACGCTCGTTGCTTCACCAAAACCACCCATCTCCCATCTTTTCTGGAAGGGGTTCCAGTTTACAGACCCGGGCAATTTCCTCGCGCTGCCGTCAACCTTCATGACGAATACATTGCTTGTGTCTGCATACCGTGAGTATCCACCGGCCATCCGGATATATTCTTCGTACCCCAAGCTATCAACATACACAAAACTCCCGTTAGACATCACCGCTCCGGCAACATTGACCACGCTGTTTTTTGTGGGGATAAAAAGAGTGTCGCCTTCTTCCAGTTCAATATCATATTTGCTTCCCTTCAGTAATCTCAGGTGGGCAAGATAAATCGTCATTCTGCCCGAAGGCGGAAGCTTCTTCAACGTCTCTATGAACTTTTGCCGCTGCTGCAACTCAATTTGTCTTGCCTGGACCCCTTCCGCTGATGTCGCTGTAACCGTCGCCCCCTCTGCAAGCAACTCACGTTCCATCCTTGCTACCATCTCATCAAGGGTCTTCTGTTGGAGATCTTTTACTCTCGCCCTTGTAAAAAAGGCGCCCCTTAAGTAGGCATCTTCCGAATAGCCTCCGGCCCGCTCGATGAGAGAAGAAAGCTTTTCATTCCGTTTTATGATAAATCGCCCGGGGTATCTGACCTCTCCACCCATAACAACAAACTTTTCTTTCCGCCAGTCCTGGAGTCTCTTCACATTCAGTCTGTCGTAGGGTTTCAGTATTACATTGTCTGCGGGGTCCCCCTGAAGGGCCTTTCTGAGGTTTATGTTTCTATGATCCAGCTTTACTATCTTGTCTCCCTCTACAATCTGTGAGGTAATCTCAGCTTCGTCAAGATAGGCGGATTCGAGTATGTTTCCCGCTGCAAACACCAAGTCTTTTACGGTAATCCCCTGCACATACGGGTAGCTTTTGGGTGTCAACACATCACCATCTATGGAAACGATCTTTTTGTACTCATATTCAAAAAGAGAGTGGATCACAATCCTGTCCTCATCCTGGAGGAACAGATTATTCTCCGGATCGCCTTCGAGGGCTTTATTAACATTAAAATAGATTATCTTATATTCCCTATTATTATCTGTCCGTAATATCTCCCCCTTTTGCAGATACGCATCCTTTGTGACATCACCTGCAAGTAGGATAGCATCCTTCACCTTCGTATTCTTATCAAGATCAAATCTGCCTTTTTTTCTCACTTCACCATCCACGGTGATAGACGGCTGGTCCTTGAAAAACCATTTGGAGAAGATAAATATCTGGTCCTGCGGCTTCAGTTCAAAATTCTTCAGGCTGTCCTCTCCTGACAAAACATTCCCCAGATTGAAGGGGAAAAGCCGTCTCTCGAGGCTTGGAGGCTCCAATCTTACAAGGAGGGCGTACTCAAGATAGGTCTCGGACAGTAAATCAAGCTGGCTTTTGATAATGTCCCTGATACGCATTCCCGCTTTATACTCGTATTTTCCAGGCCGTTTAATGTTGCCGTTCACAAAGATAACATTCGTTTCTCTTTCCACAATGTTGAAAATCTTTACCAGATCGACATCCTGGAGATGAAAATCTTTTGCTTTTGTGAGGTGTTTATCGTCTATATCGACAACCACCTGTCTCTCGTTCTTTATAATTCTTTCCACCTGGATCTGCTGGGTATAGGCCGTCGGTATGATGCCGCCCGCAAGGCCAAAAAGTGTATTCAGGTCATATTTTCCTTTCAGCTCATAGATGGCCGGTCTCTTCACATTGCCTGCAATGCCCACAATAGGACCAGCGACAGGCACAAACACTACGTCTCCCGCCTGCAGGGTCATATCTTTTGATTTATCGCCCTGTAGGAGCAGATTGTACAGATCAAAGCTCGTGATAATTTTGTCCTTTCTCCTTAACTGGATATTCCTCATGGTTCCTATACCCGCAGGACCCCCGGCAACCAACAAAGCATCAGTAATGGTAGCAAAGGAACCTATTGTGTAGGCGCCGGGCCTTTTCACATCACCAAGAACAAAAATCTGGATACTTTTTAAGGCGCCCATGGTGACATCGATATTGGCGCCTACAAACTGCTCGGACTGCTTAATGAGATGTTTCGACATCTGCTCGAAAGTCAGCCCTGCAACGGGAACCGGCCCGACCTGAGGGATGGTAATAGTTCCATTTCTATCGACGGTAAGGCTGTAGCTAGCGTTTACCCGTCCCCAGAGCAGTATCTTTACCTCATCGCCTGGTCCGATTACATAGTCAATGGGAACAGGTGTATCCTTTCTGTCCATAACAATCTTGATGGCCGACTCCTGAAAAAAATCATATCCGAAAGGTTTAAGAACAGTGGAAATATCTTGATATTTCCCTATGGTTCTGACCCGTTCAAAAACCGTCTTATCCGTCCTTTCCTCGGGCGTCTTCGGCCCGGGGGCTCCATCCAATGGCTTCTTCCCTGGGTCCTTCCCGACAGAGCCTTTCTTCTCCAGCATTTCTTTGCTCTGGAGTATATCCTGGGGGGTAAGACCCTTGAATTCCGGCTTATTTTTCAGGGCCTTAATGGCATCAGGCGTCAATACACCTTCCTTCTGCTGAATCGCGTCTTCCGCGGCCTTCTTCTGCTCCGGCGTCATACTCTGGAATGCCTCCGTCTGAGATGGGGTAGGCTGAAGCCCGTTCAAAGAAGAGGGTGTATTGTTATTCCTGCCAGGGGTGCCTGCCGGAACAGACACGCCATCCACCAGTTGTTGCGTGTATGCAGTCCCCCACAAAAATAAAAGCATAATATACGCCATTATTACAGTTCTTTTAATCACACTTTTCCCTCCAGAATAATTTCTCTCTATCGGCATAAAAAATACACTTTTTCATAAAGAATGAGTACTCATCATTTATTGCACCCATTTGTCAGCATTTTCAGATCATTCCTGTGGTTTTTCCAGTACTCCCTGCCAAAAGCAGCAAAGATCCCCAGAAATAAGGATACAATGAACGAGATAACCACCATCTGTGTCCGTTTCGGCTTTACTTTCCGATCAGGCACCCGAGGCGGATCAAGGACCTTAAAGGCAAAATTTTCTTTTACTTCCGCCATCATAGAAGTTTCCATCTGCTGGGCAATCAAGGAGTAAATCTTTGTTTTTATAAAAGGGTCCGCGGTTTTATCTACCTGTGACTCAAGGTATTTTTTATTGGTGTCGGCAACCCTTCGCGCCTCATTACTCATATGGTCCGTTAATTCAATCAATGTGTAGCTCACGATATCGGTTGCAATCCTCGGGTCACCGAACTGCATCGATACCTGAATGCTGTTGTCCTTCTGATTAGGGACCACCTTGAGCGCACCTTCCAAATACCTTAGCCCCGCCCAGACTCTCTGTTCCTCAGATTGATTTTTGAAATTTTTTCCTTTAAAAAGGACGGGAAGAAGATTATGTTTTTTAATAACTTCTTCCCTCACAATATTGGTCTTCAGGAGGTTGACGATCTCCGACATATTTGATGAGGCCGGGGCGGAAATACCAAACTGAGCCGCAAGTGCACCTGCTCCGGATGATTCGCCTGTTTTAGACACCGGCGCGATTACAGCCCTCGCTTCATAGACGGGCGCCATCAGCAAGGAAACAATACCTGTCGCCACAACCACGATGCCGACGATTGTGCAAATCAGTATCTTGTTCTTGAGAATTATGTTCACATAATCAAGAAGATTGGTTTCATCTCTGTATTCTTCTGTCTGTATATCCATTTTATTTTAACCTTCCTCTATTTCGTTACGCTACGGAGGGAATTCGGTGATTTCTGATTTACCGGCAGATAACCAACCAGTACATTCAAATTGTTATGAATAGCGTCAAGGCTGCCTATGTTCGCTATACCGGTCATTTTGACCGACCATGTGGTTGCAAGCATCCGTACATCGGGGTGGTTTGCTTCCAGCGTAACGATTTGCTGCTGCCCGCAGATCAACAATAATTGTATATACATACCAGTACTTCTGGTATGTATGGAGTGTCTGTCTCGTCTGCTCGGAATCAATGGTATGGAGATTGGCCCGAGCTTTTCCCTGATTATCTCCCCTGCTGCATCTCCTTTAGCATCTATATCCATTTTGAACTATTATGCATCATCTTGGCTGGAAGTGCAAAACTTTTATTACCCCCCCCGCAGGCCCCAGTTAGTTGAGCAGTTGTGCTGCCATACTTGAGTTTGCCTGTTGTGGTGGAAGTATCTTTGTCTCTGCCCTATAAACTGGCGACAGGATAAGACTATATACTGCGACAATAATCATAAGGCCAAAAGTAATGATAATAATAAGTTCCTTTCTCTTTGCCAGTACGATAAGATAATCAAGCAGGTTTATCTCTATTTCTTCATTTTCGTTTCGCGCTTCAGCTTCAGATTTTCCTTCGCCATTTGTCACTGAATGGTTCCCGCTTTCTATCAAAGGGGCTCACGTCGCCCCCCTCCACCGGCAAAGCCGGATGGAGCCTCCCCCTCTCGCTCGTAAACTCGCTGAAGGGGTTTGATTTCTCATCGAGGTTTTGTATTTTCGTCCTTCGTCCTTCGTCCTAGCGTAGCGGACGTCCTTCGTCCTTCGGTTTATCGCCTCCCCCTCTCGCTCGCAAAAGTTCGCTGGATTCCCACGGGCGTGAATCTGTGGGAATCTATTTCCTAATTATTCTTTCGTAGCCGGTGAAAGTCAAGTGATTTCTATTATTGGGGCTTACGTCGCCCCCTCCACGAGCAAAGCTCATGGAGCCCTCCCCCTCTCGCTCGTGAACTCACTAAGGGTTTTATTCTTCATCGAGGTTTTGTATTTTCGTCCTTCGTCCCAGCGTAGCGGACGTCCTTCGTCCCACGGTTTATTACCATTCACGATTTACGGTCCCTCTGCCCTGTGCCCTGTGCGCTTCGCCCTCTGCCCTCTGCCCTTCATGGCCTCATTTTTCTTGACAGAGAAATGTGTCTATGTTGTTATCTTTAAAATAGAGAATTTAACAGGAGGGGGGATGTTTATATGGCTTTTCCATAGAATGAGCGGTGTTTCACTCATTATCCTCTTTAGCATCAAGATATTGACAAGCTTTTTTCTGTTTGCTAAAGATAAAAAACCTGATTGGGCGTTAAGCCTCCATAGACAGCCGGTTATTGATGTCCTCATCCTTATTCTTTTCACCTTTCACAGTATATACGGTATACGGACTATCATCATGGATTTTGGCTATAAAAAAGAAAAAAGGTTATTCTGGTTATCAAACTGCATCGCCGCGGTCGTTTCGGCATTTCTCCTCTATCTGTACGCCAGAATGTCATAATGATGCTCCATCACGATGTTCTTATTGTGGGCGGAGGTCTTGCAGGACTCAGGGCAGCCGTCGGACTCTCTAAAAAATATGATGTGGCAATTGTGTCCAAGGTCCACCCCATCCGTTCCCATTCCATTGCAGCTCAGGGCGGCATCAACGCGTCCCTTGCAAATAATCCCGATGGCAGAGACGACACCTGTGAAAAACATGCCTTTGACACGATAAAGGGGAGTGATTATCTGGCAGACCAGCACTCCGTGGAAATCATGTGTAAAGAAGCCTCTGAGATTGTCTACGAAATGGAACACTGGGGCTGTCCCTTCAGCAGGTTTCCCGATGGTACCATTGCCCAGAGGCCCTTCGGCGGCGGCGGCTATCCCAGGACCTGTTATTCGACAGATATTACCGGTCATGTGCTCCTCAATACCCTTTACGAACGGGCTGTATCAAAAAGGATAAAGTTTTATCAGGAGTGGTACATCGTTGCGCTGGTAACCGATAATGGAAGATGCGGTGGCGTGATCGCCTTTGATCTGGTGCGCGGTAAAATCATACCCATCGCCGCGAAAACAACGCTCTTCGCGACAGGAGGATACGGCAGGGTCTATTTTCACTCCACTAATGCCCTCATTAACACGGGAAGCGGCATCGGCATGGCATACAAAGCGCAGGTTCCCATCAAAGACATGGAATTTGTCCAGTTCCATCCTACCGGCCTTATCGGAACAAATATTCTCATGACCGAGGCGTGCCGCGGCGAAGGCGGATATCTCCTGAACAATAAAAATGAGCGGTTCATGGAAAAATATGCCCCCAAAGCAATGGAGCTTGCGCCCCGCGATATCGTCTCACGGAGCATTCAGACAGAGATTGAGGAGGGTCGGTCTTTTGAACATGCTCTGGGGAAGTACATAAAACTCGATTTACGGCATCTCGGTGAGAAAAAGATACTAAGCAAACTGCCCGGTATCAGGAAGATCTGCATTGATTTTATCGGCATCGATCCCATTATTGAACCCATTCCCATTATGCCCTGTCAGCACTACTCAATGGGCGGCATCGACACAAATGAAAAATGTGAAACGGAAATGAAAGGTTTCTATGCTGCCGGAGAATGTGCCTGTGTAAGCGTTCACGGAGCAAACAGACTGGGCGGCAATTCCCTTCTCGAAACCATTGTTTTCGGCAAACTTGCAGGACTTGCCATCGATGAGTACCTCACAAATAATGATGTCAAAGCAGACGAAAAGATCGTTCAAGACAGGAAAGACGAGATTGAGAAAAAGATCATCCGTCTGGTAAGCGGCAGCGGCGAAAAACCATTTATCCTGCAGACAGAACTGGCTAAAACGATGAGCAGGAATGTAGGTATCTTCAGAAAGAAAGAAGAAATCGTGGAAGCCATAAACAATATTATTAATATCAAAGAACGGTATAGAAATGTCTGTGTCTCATCGCCGAGCCGTCACATGAACTACGAACTCATGAACACCATTGAACTGGAATATATGCTTGAGGTCGCCCATACCATAGCTGTCGGGGCGCATCAAAGGGAAGAAAGCAGGGGCAGCCATTACAGGAGGGACTTTACAAAACGTGACGATACGCAGTGGATGAAACATACCATTGCCCGGATCGGGGAGGGCGGAGGGCCGGTAATAACTTCAAAGGAAGTAACAATCACACAATACCAGCCCATGGAGAGGATATATTGATTACCAAAGATACCTACACGTTCAAAATCCTCCGCTATGATGCCAAAGCACCGGACGAGAAACCGGAATTTCAATTGTACAGGATTAAGGTGATACCGGGTTTGACCGTACTTGCCATGCTTATAAGAATTCGCGATGAGATAGACGGAACGCTCTCTTTCCGGTCATCATGCAGATCAGCGGTGTGCGGCTCCTGTGCGATGGTAATCAACGGAAAGATCGATCTCGCATGCAGGACTCAGGTCGCGTTCTTTGAGTCAAACACAATTATCCTTGAACCGCTTCCCAATATGGATATCATCAAAGACCTTGTCGTAGACATGGAGCCCTTCTGGGACATGTACGAAAAGGTACAGCCCTATCTGATAAGAAAAACACCTGACCCGGGAAAGGAGATAACACAGAGCGAGGAAGAACGAAGCCGCATTGATCAGTTCGTCAACTGTATCCTCTGCGCATCCTGCTATGGCGCCTGTCCTGTTGTTTCAAGAAATCCTGAATATATAGGCCCTGCGGCCCTCGCCAAGTTGGAAAGGTTCATACTTGATTCACGTGATGAGCGGGGAGCGGGCTTTCTCAAAACAATGAATAATGAAAAGGGCCTCTGGGGCTGTGATACTGTCCTTCGCTGTATCGATGCCTGTCCTAAAGATGTGCGGCCAACTGACGCAATCGTAGAGCTGCGAAAAATCCTCATTAAAGAAAAGATGAAACAGCTATTTGACAAGGAGGGGCGGTGAGGATTACGTCGTCCCTTGTGACGAGGCGGACTTTTCTTAATACACTTTTCGGGGGATGGCTTCTTGCCTTCTTCTCGGGCAGTCTTTACTCTCTTATTAAATTCGCGTTCCCCACAATAGACAAGGAACCTGATTTTGTGGTGCTCTTTGCGCGGGATTTTCTCCCGATAGCACCTAATTCGGTGAAATCCTTCGCCTGGGGAGGAAAGGTTGGCCTCTTTCTCAAAAAAACCAATGGTGCAATATTTGCCCTCAAAGGAGTATGCACTCACATGGAATGCAATATTACCTACAAACCGGAAGAAAAGAAATTTTACTGTGCCTGCCACAAGGGGTGGTTTGACGACAACGGTAAAAATATTGAGGGGCCGCCGCCAAAACCACTTGAATTTTTTGACATCATCATTTCCAACGAAAATTTGATCATCGTAAAAAAGGGAGTTAACATTGATCCGGCAAAAATATGAGGAGGAGACAACAAAAGTATGCGAATGAAGGCGGCATGGCAAAACTGGCTTGAAGAACGGTACAATATAGACGAGTTTAAGACCTTTGCTGCTTCAAAACTCGTCCCGTCGCACAGATATGAAATCTGGTATTTTACCGGTGGTATAGTACTCTTTCTTTTCATAATGCAGTTCATCACGGGGGCAGCCCTCGCGCTCTATTATATCCCCCACACGGAATACGCCCATAAGAGTATCATTGAAATTGTCACAAAACTCCATGCAGGATGGTTCTTCCGCTCCCTTCACTATTGGGGTGCACAGCTTGCCATTGCTGTTCTTTTTATCCATGTTTTCAGCGCGCTCCTTTTAAAATCATACCGGAAACCCCGTGAATTGATCTGGATATCAGGCTGCAAACTCCTTGGTATTTCCATCTTCTTCGGTCTCAGCGGATACTTCCTCCTCTGGGATGAAAGGGCTTTTGCTGCGGTAAGGGTTGCTACAGGAGGCGCAGGTGACCTGCCCCTTATCGGCGGCTTCATCAAGACCTTTTTGCGAGGAGGTATTGATGTAACCGGTGAGACGCTGACCCGTTTCTATGCCTTTCATGTATCGATCCTCCCGCTTGTCACAATATTCCTCATCGTCATGCATCTTTTTCTCGTGCACTATCACGGCATGGGCCTTCCTCGTTCAGAGGAAAATAGAAAACACGGTGAGACACCCTTCTTCCCTAATATTTTCTACAAAGACCTCATGATATGGCTCGTTGTGCTGGGCATAGTCGTCACAATGGCAACGCTCCTTCCGCCTGAGATCGGAAAGCAGGCAGATCCCCTTGCTCCTGCTCCGGAAAACATAAAGCCTGAGTGGTATTTCCTCTTTCTCTTTCAGACATTGAAGCTCTTCCCCGGCACAATGCTTGGTTTCAATGGCGAAACAATTGCTATCATCCTCGTGAGCTTCGGCGTTCTTTTCTTTTTTCTTATTCCCTTCTTCGACCGCAAATCCTCCCGTGGAGAAAAAAGTCCGCTCTTCACAGGGATCGGGCTTGCCTATATGGTATATTTCATCGTCATGACCATAATAGGTTTTTTTAGTTAAGGGGAACAGATGATCAGAAAATTTATGTTGATGATTTTTTTCGTTATAATAGAAACCACAACAGCGTTCGCAAATCAGATAAGCATCGAGGTCTTCCCGTCGACCCCTTATGATAGATATATCATATACGAGATGCTTGCCCTCTTCTGGGCAGGCATCATCGGGCTCGTTATCATCATCAGAATGAAACTGAAAGAAATAGAAAGAATTCAGAGAATGGAGTCCACTGAAAAAGAGGAAAAAAAGATTCCTCTCCTTGACTAATAGGCATTAAACTATTATTATCTACTCTCAACCTATGCATGCACTGATTGCACGAAATTCGCTTCTCTCACCTGCGGGGATCAATAGGATACTCTCTATACCTCAAGAGGATGATGCATATGTATCCTTGCAGGAGGTACTAACAAAATTTCAGGATATAAAAAAGTTTGCAAGCGAGATCCACACAGAAATTCACCTCATCAAACCCATCCTCAAGTTACTGGGATACGCATACGAATCAAAACCAAAATTCTTTGAAGAACAGATAAAAGGTCCCGATGCCGCCCTCTTTGCCAATGATGAAGAACGGGTACAACACTCACCGTTCTGGGGAACTGAAGCATATTATGCCAATACACTCGGTATACTCCTTTTGAAGAGATATGGGAGAAATCTGGAAGAAGGTATAAGCGGATTTTATCTTGAATTTGAAAACAGGATACCCCTTTATCAGACGCTCCATCTTCTTAAAAAAACAAAGGCATCCTGGGGTTTCCTCACAAACGGGAAACACTGGATACTCATCAAAAAACCGGTCTCCTATGAAATGAGATTAATCAGCATCGATCTTGAAAATGGACTCTTTGAAAATAGTCATGAGACACTTCATCTATTCTTTCAAATTTTTTCACTCCGTGGGCTGATGAACACGTTACCTGGTATTATGGAGCAAGAGCGAATGGGGCTTATCTCCCTTTTGAGAGAAAAAAAGACGTCCATTCGGAATGCCCTTCATGGGTTAAAGAAAAAGAAAGAGGTCTTTCCAAAAGTAATAGACATTTACAGTGAACTTTTTCCCGATAAAGCACTTTCCGGAACAGAACGATACCTGCTGGAAAACAACATACAATTCGAAAAGCAATATCATACAAAACCTGACGATATAAACGAATACAATACCTCTGATATTTCGGCATATCTTTTCAATAAGAAGGGCTATCAGGCGGACTTTAATCTTGAAGACGTATTGCTGAAGCATCGAAGCAGAGATTTTACAAAAGAAGATCTTCTTTCTCTCAAAATACTCGACATGACACCAAATTTCGGGAATATTGCCTCCGAGTTAATAGAGAGTATTGCATACCTGTCATTCATCCTGCACTATAAAGAAAAAAATACCTTTGTTGCAGAATGGGAAAATGAAGTATCTCTGAAACGCTATATCACCGACCATCTTTTATTCGGTATTGAAAAATCTTATCCCGCATATGACATATTGCACAATATGCTGAAAAGCCGTTTTAAAACAGAAGCAAAAAACTATAAATTTGGGAATCCGCTCATCGGGATGTCATTAAGTGATGTCCTAACCTATTTTGATACAAAAAACCAGCCTGGTCTTTTCAGCAAAAATCCTGTAGGTTTTCTCGATGATTTCAGAAAAATGTTCACTCACCATTTTTCTTTATCGGAAAAGATCAAAGAAGATCTTCAAATACGGGAAGAGCTGGAAATAAAATTGAAGAGATATACCGCCCGTATCGGCGACGCTATGGACATTATTACGTCCACATACTTCAACAAATCCATAGACAGCAAGAAGATCCAGGATGTCCTCTCCAATCTCGACAGCGATGAATCAGCGTGGAGTAATCTGTCTTCCCAGGGCTGGTTTCGTGAATCAAAAGGCATAGCGCAAAGAAATGGTTTTTTTCACTTTGAGCTTGAATTCCCTTTTCTGCTGGGTAGTTCCTTTGACTTTATTTTTGTACAGCCCGCTCTACAGCACATATGGGAAGATGCCTTTCCCTTAATTGAAGTAACAAAGGCATACATTAAAAGGGGCATGGCTTACTTGAAACCTGAGGGTACTATGGTAATCATCCTGGGAGAACATCTCGAGGATGATATTTTACAGAAATTAGCTCAATCAAAACGATATGAAACGGAAATACAAAAGGGGGTCCTTCTTTTCCATAAAAAAAGCCGGTCACTTATAGAATAAAGCTCTTCAATAGCCTGTACGATCTAAATTCAACATCGAGATGGAAGGACATAAAACCTTCCATAATGTCCTGTGCCTGACGCTCAAAGATTATATTCGCAAATTGTTTTTCCTGATTTATTATTGACATGAGTCCCGGAATAACACCTTCGCCACAGACCGTATGGGGGATGAATCGTGCGCAATTAACGCAGAGGATACCACCTCTCTCTTTCGAAAAAAGAACCTTCTTTTCATTTGGTATTGTACTTGCGCAATATACGCATGAATCAAAATTAGGCATATAGCCCAGCATATCAAGCATTAAAAATTGATAATAGAGAATATCTGCATAGGAAAACATATGGCGCTTGACAGCAAAGAGGACTTCCTTTAATGCAAGGAATAAAGGTTCATGGGGCTCTTTTTCTTTTGTCAGCCTGTCAACAAATTCAGTAAAAAAACTTGCCGTACATGCCTTTTGAAGACTTGCTTCAATACCGCTGTTTGTTTCGATAATATCGGCATTTTCAAGACGCGCCATACCCTTGCCCGATTTCTCAAAATACTCGATTCTGATGTAGTTAAAGGGTTCAAGGGTATTCATAAACCTCTTCTGACTTTTGCTTGCCCCCTTTGCAATGGCAGCAATCTTGCCGGAAGTACGCGTGAAGAGTCGTATGATTTTATCAGATTCCCCATAGGCCCTTTTAAAGAGCACAAAAGCTTCATCTTTGTGGAGTGACATCTTCTATAACCTCAAGTATTCTCAATGATGATTATAAAGAATCCGGAATAACCGTCGATGCGCCCGCCTTCTTGTGTCTGTATGTATCCTAGTCAATAACATCAATTTCAAAATCATAGTGATGGTGTTTGATAACGGCAATACGTAGTTCTCTCTGTTTCAGAAAGGAAACTAATTTTTCTATGAATGTTGTCTTTCCGCTCTTCGATGCACCGACAAAAGAAACAAGGGGGACCGGATGTTTTTCCATGATTTTACGGCAGAGGATATTTCATAAAATAAAAATAGAATCCTATAACAACGAGGGCATGATTAATCATTCCTCTTTCAATAAGAGAAGGCACTTCATGAATGGGCATGTGTACAACTTCAATGTCTTCGTCCGGGTCGAGACTCTTTTCTGCAACTTTTTTGACGTTCTTGACAAAATAGGTATGGCAGAGATTATTGAAAATAGCCGGGTTGGGATTTACCGATCCAAGGAGCTGCACATTCTCACCAACATATCCGGTCTCTTCAAGAAGCTCCCGAAGCGCAGCTTCCCGATGATCTTCATCATCAACAAGGCCACCGGGGATTTCTAATGTAATCTCTTTTGAACCGTGGCGATACTGTCTGATCATGACAACTTCACCGTTTGATGTCAAAGGGACAATATTAACCCAATCACGCGTATCGATTGTATAGAAAGAGCCTACTCTATTCGTACGGGGCGACAGGGCCATTTCTGACTTTATCCTGAATACCCGGTAATCCCTGTCAAGTTTCGATTCTATCAATTCCCATTCTTTAATCATACACCATTAAACTACCATGCCCTGACTATGTTTTCAACCTATACTGATCCAATTAGGTTTAATAAATGACTAAAATGAAGATGAAGCTCATAATGTCATGCATCTCATGACAGATGTCTTCTGTACAGTAATATGGACGAACACTATACGAAGGAACCTATCCTGGCATCAGTAATGAACTACCCCGCGGCAAACCATGGGGTATCAAAGGCACAACAAGAACATCAAACTAACTCGAAGCAAGCTTCGGGGCATGGACCCGCAGAACAATAAAAAAGGGGAGAAAACATCTCACCCCTTTTTTATTGCCAATTTGCTGTGCTTTCTTATTTCTTTTTTGCTGCCGGTTTCTTTGCTGCCGGTTTTGCTGCTGCTTTCTTTGCCGCTGGTTTTTTTACTGCTGGTTTTGTGGCCATTTGTTTCCCCCTTGTTTTTTTGTGAAGCACAAAATGCTTCTTACTATATTCATTGTATATCAATAAAGTATTCTGTCAAGAATATTTTTAATCCTAAAAAGAGCTTCATTTGCTTGGCATAGTAAAGTATTGTATACAAAGAATTTGTCTATACGATACTGAAAAACACTACATTAAAGAAAAACCCACCAATGAGCCCCCAGGAAGGACATCGAATATCTTCTATCCCTCTGTGGCCTCTCTTCTCAGGCAAAAAGAATGTGTGAACAAGAAAATGAATTGTCGTTTACAGAACATACAAAAAAACAGGAGGTGATGCACAGCAAATTTATCTTATAAAACATTCATTGTATCGCGTCACTTGACACAGGCACCAGGAGTATTATTTATTGAAATAATATACCATGAACTGGCAGATAAAAAAACAACAGCATCACTGTTTTACTACATCTACAAGATAATAAAATGAAAATGCCAGGCGGTTATAAACCCGGTATTTTCATTTTATTCTTTGCAGAATCACAAAACTAAGCACATAAAAAAAGGGAAACATTCTCCCCTTTTTTATTTATCCTATTTATTTTTCAGCGCTTCTCGGGAGTATTGCTACTTCTTAACTTTCATCGGCATGCTGCAGCAGATTAAATCGCAAACCCCTGCACAACCACAAGCTGTATCAACAGCTACAACCATCCCGCAAACACTGCAGCTATATTTCATTCCTTTTTTACTAACTGTTTGTTTCGCTGCCGGTTTCTTGGGTGCCGGTTTTACTGCCGGTTTTGTTTTAGGTGCCGATGTAGTTTTAGGTGCCATCTGCTCTCCCCTTGCTTTATTTCTTCTTTGCTGCTACCGTTTTCGCTGCTGGTTTTGCTGCAACTTTCTTTACTGCTGGTTTCTTTGCAACTGGTTTTGCGGCAACTTTCTTTACTGCTGGTTTTGCAACTGCCTTCTTTGCTGCTGGTTTCGCTGCCAGTTTCTTAGCAACTGGTTTTGCTGCAACTTTCTTTACTGCTGGTTTTGCAACGGCCTTCTTTGCTGCTGGTTTTGCTGCAACTTTTTTTGCGGCAACCGGTTTCTTTGCTGCTGGTTTCTTTGCTGCTGGTTTTGTACCCATTTACTCCCCCTTGCTTTATATTTTGTAAAACACATGCTACTTTATCCTTATTCTATATAAATTTAATGTTCTGTCAAGAAAAGTTTTTAGAAAAATCAATTATTTCTTTTTCGGAACTTCGCAAAAAATCGATGCGCTTTATGAGCAGCATGCGAGAAGCTATGCAGGACAATGTCTCGCGTAAGGTAAAGCACAAATACAAAAATAATACTGATGCTCAGCAAAATAAAAAAAGATACATACTTTTCCTTCTCCACAGCGCTACCTTGCATGGTAAGCATGAGAGTACCTGGCAGGCGTGCGATAAGATTGATGAGAAAAAAATCAAGAAACCTCATATGTGTGAGGCCCAGCAAATAGCAAAGCGAATCCTTGGGAAAACCAGGAATGAGAAAAAGGATAAAAGCGATATAAAGACCTTTATGAGTAATAAAAAAATTAAATTTTTTAATATATTCTTTCTTCACTATTTTCTCGACAAACTTTATACCTAGGGATCTGGCAATACCAAAAGCAACAGAAGAACCCAGCATAAGACCTATTGTAGAGAATACAACGCCCCATGTATTGCCGAAAATATATCCGCCTACAAATCCTGTCACTTCACCGGGAACAGGAGCAAAAACAACCTGCAAAGCTTGAACGAGAATAAACATTACGGCAGCATAGTGCCCGAAGGAAGTGATGAATGTTTTCAGCTGTTTCGGGCTAAGAAAAAACCTATAGTAGTGTGCTATATCGCGCCATGCGCCTTCATGATAGATATAGAATATCAGAATAATGAGGACAAAAATCAGTACCCCGAGAAGTGCTCTAAGAAAATATGAAAGTCCTTTTGATTTGACGAGAGAGTTCTTTATCAATTTTGGATTGCGACAGTTCTTAGTACTTCATCCACCGTTGTCATTCCTTCTTCAAGGAGGATAAGACAATAGTCTTTCAACGTTTTCATACCGCTCTCTATTGCAGCCTGACGGATAGCCTGGGTATCACTCCCCTCAGCAATGAGATGCCGTAACTCATCGTTGACCACCAATACTTCATATACGCCAACTCTTCCCTTATAACCGGTATGTCCACAGGTATCACAGCCTTTCCCCTTGAACAGCTCCCTGCCCTCTTTCGCTCCAAGGTATGTTAAGACAACCGGGTCAGGTGTGTAGGCCTCTTTGCATTTTGTACATATCCTTCGCACAAGTCTCTGTGCAACAACTCCGATAACCGATGTGGAGATAAGGAAAGGTTCAATACCCATCTCCGAAAGCCTCATGAAAGTACTCGGTGCATCATTTGCATGAAGTGTTGTAAAAACAAGGTGGCCCGTGAGAGCAGCTTCGACGGCAATCTTTGCCGTCTCCGTATCCCTGGTTTCACCGACAAGGATAATATCCGGGTCCTGTCGCAAAAAGGCCCTCAGGACACGGGCAAAATCGAGACCGATATCAGAGTTAACCTGCACCTGATTGATACCTGCAAGATCATACTCAACAGGGTCCTCGACGGTAGAGATGTTGACATCAATATTGTTGATCTCTGAAAGGGCACTGTAGAGGGATGTACTTTTCCCGGAACCGGTGGGTCCTGTAACGTATATGATCCCGTAAGGCTTCTTGATCATATCCCGGACAATAGTGAGGGTCGGCTCATTAGTAATTATTTTATCAAGGCCGATGGTTGTGTTGCTCTTATCCAAAATTCTTGTAACTATTTTTTCACCGAACTTTGTTGGTATAGTACTCACCCGGAAGTCAACAGACTTTGAACCGAGTTTCAGTGTAATCCTTCCATCCTGAGGCATTCTTCTCTCTGTAATGTCAAGCTTGGAAATAATCTTGATCCTGCTAACGAGGGGAAGTTGTACTTTTTTCGGCAGCATCATTTCCTGCCGTAATATACCGTCAATTCTGTAACGAACTCTTAAGCCCTTTTCCATGGGCTCTATATGGATATCGCTGGCGCCTTTTTTTAAAGCAACAGCAATGATATTATTCGTGAGTCGTATGATCGGGGCCCCTTCAGCCTCGCGGGCCAGGTCGGTGATACCAAGATCTTCTTCGAGGCCATCATCGAATTCGGCATCTTTCATAATATCGGACTGTATATGGTCCATATTATCAAGAACGTCATCGAGGCTTACTTCCGGCTGTTCTTCCTTCGCCGGTTTAACCATTGCCGTGAATTCTGTTTCCATGAATTTTTTCAGATCATTTTCAGCAACGATCACCGGGTCTATGACTACGCCCTTTATGAATTTTCTCGCTTCATCCTGGGCGATCAGATCATGGGGGTTCACCATGGCAAGGGTCAGCGTATTATTGGAGTATGATGTAGGAAGCATCTTGTACTTCAGAAGAAACTGCTCCGGTATTAATTTCATTACATCGGGATCCAGCCTTAACGTTTGCAGAGATACAGCGCCCATGTTATGCTGAGTGCTCATCTCTTCGATACGCTCAGCAACGATCTTATTAAGGGCTAAAGATATTGTAGGATGTGCCATCAGGAGGGCATCGAACTCTTTTTTCTCAAGAACAAAGACTTCTGTTGCCTGGACGGCAAGGACAGTGGCCGTACGAGGCTTCCCGGTAAGGAGGGCCATCTCGCCAAAACATGCGCCGCTTCCGAGGGTGGCAATGGTAAGGTCAACACCAAGGGCTTTCTCTCTCTTCCGTATTTCCACTTTACCGTTTTTAATGATGAACATGGCATCGCCCAATGAGGCTTCCCTCACAATGGCAGTATTTGGCGGATATACCCTTTCCTTCAGTTTGGCAGAAAACTTTTCAAGATCTTCATTTGCGAGAGCCTTAAAAAGCTCTGTATTTTTCAACGAAGATATTTTATCCATTGCGACAGTCATCTATAAACCCTCTCAATCAATCCAAGTTACATCAGACTTTTTTACCCATTGTGCTACCGTCTCAAAAAAAATTATACTGCCTCCGGGAGGCACGTAAAATTATAAAGTATATTTTAAAAAATAGTAATATTTATTTAGTCTGTGACAACAAATATCCTTATTCTTTTTACCTATATGATGGTACTAATTTTGTATCAGTTTTTTTGGCCTTGATTTCAGTGCTTTTATAGCATCTTTAAGGCCATCAATGGTCAATTCGAACATGGGAAATACCCTGCTTATTGTCTCGACAGTATAGTGGCCCCAGTAATTCTTATGGGTTGGGTTGAGCCATACGGAGTGGGGGAAGTGTTCTTTAACGCGGATCAGCCATTCCAAACCCGGCTTATCGTTTGTGTAAAAATAGTCTATGTTGCCATTAATATCGAATAATTCCGAATAGGCCATCCTTGCGTCACCTACAAAGATCACCTTGTAACCTTTATGAAAATTAGAAAAAAGTTTTTCTGTTGGTATCCTCTTATAGTTGGCCACATCTTCATAGATATCCTGATAAACACAGTTATGAAAGAAGTAATACCGGAACTCCTTAAAATGTTCCATTTGCGATGCCGCCGAAAAAAGCTTCTCACAAAGCTCCACATAGGGGAGCATGGAACCGCCGGTATCCATAAGAAGAATAAGCCTTGTGGAATTCTCGCGGGACCTGCTGAAGACAAGTTCTATCTCGCCGCCCTCTTTTGCGGTCTTATCGATGGTTTCATCAATATCGAGTTCGTCTTGCGCGCCTTCCCGTTTAAGCTCCCGCAATTTTTTGAGGGCCACCTTTGTCTGTCTCACATCAAGAATAATATCATTCCGATAATTCTTGAACTTTCTCTCGCTGGCTACCTTTGCAGCGGACTGCATCCACGATTCACCTCCGACTCTTATGCCTCCCGGATGTTTGCCGTATGCACCGAAAGGAGAGGTGCCTCCCGTGCCGACCCACTTCTTCCCGCCATCGTGGCGCTCGTTCTGTTCATTCAGCCTCTCTCTGAACTGCTTCATCAGTTCATCCATATCATGAGTCTTTCTGAATTCCTCAATCTGTTTCTGAAATTCAGCCATCTCGTCGGGGGTTAATTTTGGAAGTTTGTTGATAGGGTTCTCAAGCCAGTCGAGGACTTTATCAAGTTCAAGCCCTTCTGTTTTTATACCGTGGAAAAATTCCTGGAAGGCAAGATCATAATGATCGTAGTATGCCTCGCTTTTTACAAGGAAAGCCCTGCCGATATAATAAAGGTGATTGAGACTTGATTGAAAATACCCATTGTAGAGCGCTTCAATAAATGTCATCCACTCTGTTATGGAAACAGGCACGCCCTTTGCGCGCATGAGATAGAAGAAATCGATAAACATTTAGTATCTTCTCTTAGATCCGAGGCCCCCCTGGGCATTAGAAAATCTGGCAAAACGGTCCGTATCCTGTTCGGTCTTGAGAAGCGTTCCCAGAAATGGTATCTCGTTGGCTATTTTATCAGTGTTGATGCCGCCCAGCATAAGGGCTTTTATCCAGTCGATGAGTTCACTTGTAGAAGGTTTTTTTCGTAACCCATCCATTTCGCGTATCCAGTAAAAACGTTTCAGCGCTTCCTTTATCATTTTATTCTCAATATCAGGATAGTGGACCCTAACAATCCTTTCCATCATCTCTGCGTCAGGAAATTCAATATAATAAAAAATGCACCTTCTCAGAAAAGCATCTGGCAGTTCTTTTTCAGAGTTGCTTGTAATAATGACGATAGGTCTATGCTTTGCCTTCACCTCTTCGTCAAGCTCATGTATATGAAAAGTCATCTCGTCAAGCTCGTTCAGGAGATCATTGGGAAACTCCACATCAGCCTTGTCAATCTCATCAATAAGGAGGATGAGCTGTTCATCACTCTTGAATGCCTGTCCCAGTTTTCCCATTTTAATGTATTGCCTGATATCGCTTATATCTTTATCCTTAAACCGGGCATCATTGAGTCTCTGCACCGTATCATATATGTAGAGACCATCTTTTGCTTTTGTTGTTGATTTGATATTCCATATGAGAAGTTTCTTATTAAGGGCTTTCATAACGCTATGTGCAAGCAATGTTTTGCCAGTGCCTGGCTCGCCTTTTATAATGAGAGGCTTTTGTAACGCTACGGCTACATTAACAATTTCCATGAGTGGTTTTGCCGCTATATAATTATCACTACCCGAATATCCCTGTGAACTGCCTGTCATCTTGTAAACCTCCTTATGAAAGTGAAAAATATCACTATATTATAAGGTTTTGCAGCGCTATTGTCAACGTATATCACAGCTATCCATTGCCATTGGCCGATGTACAAATATGGAATGCCGGAATATCTGAATCAATAAACTCCGGGCGTGTTTCACTTGTTTGTAGCATTTTTAAAGATATATATGAACACCATCTACCGGGCAATACAGACGATTTTCCTTGACAATAAAGGTGTTTTCCTTTTTAATCTCTTTATCATGCGGACTTTTTCGCCCAATTACTTTTATAACTTTAGCAGCTTGCACCCGGGTTTGCTTTAAAAAAGCAAACGCTATGGGTGCAGGAGCCCATGGCGTTTTAGTTTTCAGGCCATGGGGTAAACCCATGGCTTTTTTATGTATATGAGGAGGGAAAATGATTATCTCAAATAAGATACAGAAACTGATCTCCAATCAGGAAGGCTGGACCCGGAGGATGTTTGAAGAGGGTCTCAGAATCAAAAAAGAGTACGGTGAGGAAAACGTCTATGATTTTTCTCTGGGAAACCCAGACACAGAGCCTCCTGATGAAGTCCAAAAGACCCTCATTGAAACACTGAGCAACCCCATAAAGGGCATGCACCGCTATATGTCAAACAATGGTTATGAGGACGTGCGTGAAGAGATCGCAATATACCTCGGTGAACAGTATGGGTTGCCTTTTACGGCAAATCATATTTTTATGACGGTAGGTTGCGCGGGTGGCCTCAATATCCTGCTTAAAAGCATGTTGAGTACGGGTGACGAGGTAATAGTCCCCTCACCTTTTTTCTGGGAATTCAAGAATTACATAGAGAACCACGGCGGCAAAACACGTTTCGTGCAGACAAAAAAGGATTTTCAGCTTGATATTGGGAAAATAGAGAAGGCAATAACGAAAAAAACGAAGGCAATCCTTCTGAACAGCCCTAACAATCCGACAGGCGCTGTATATACCGAAGAAAGCGTCAGGGGTCTCGTCGAACTTCTTAATAAGAAAAGGGCCCAGGGACAGGACATTTACATCATCTGTGATGATGCCTACAGAAAAATCGTATACGACGGTTTTCAGTTGCCAAACCTCTTTGCGCTCTATGATCTTGTGTATGCCGTCACTTCCCATTCAAAAGACCTTGCGCTGCCAGGCGAGAGAATCGGCTATGTTGCCATCTCTCCGCGCATAGAGGGATACCAGCTTATGGTCTCGGCATTGATGATATCCATGAGGACCCTTGGATTCGTAAATGCGCCGGGGCTTTTTCAGAGAATCGCCGGTAAATTTCAAAGAACTTCAGTGAATATTGCGGAATACCAGAAAAAACGGGACTTCCTCTATAACACACTCATGGAAGCCGGATTCGAATGTGTGAAACCGGTGGGGGCATTCTATATGTTCCCCAAATCGCCCATTGCCGATGAAGTCGAGTTCGTCCGGGTGCTTCAGCAGGAAGAACAGATCATGGTCGTGCCGGGGAGGGGCTTCGGGAGAAAAGGTTATTTCCGCATCGCCTACTGTGTACCAATGGAAACATTACAGAAAAGCGTGGGAGGGTTTATGAGAACCGGAAAACGCTACAATTTGAGGTGATTATGAGCATTTCAAAAAGCATCAGTCATTCAATGAAATCTTCCTCCTGGATCAGGGCCATGTTTGAGGAAGGAGAAAAGATGAAGAAAAAACATGGGCCTGAAAATATACTCGATTTTACACTCGGTAATCCGATCACCGAGCCTCCAAAGGAGTTCATTGAAGAGCTCACCAGATTAGTCTCATCGGACATCAAAGGGATGCACCGGTATATGTCAAATAGCGGCTATGAATTTGTCCGTGAAGAAATAGCGGATTATTGTACGAAAAAGTCCAGGCTTCCCTTTACTAAAGACCATATTATAATGACCGTCGGGGCCGCAGGGGGTCTCAATGTTGTCTTTAAAGCGCTTCTCGACCCTGGCAATGAAGTGATCGTTCCAAACCCGTACTTCGTGGAGTTTATGTTCTATATTGGAAACCACGGAGGCGTCATGAAGCTCGTGGAGACAAAAGACGACTTTCACCTGGACATCGCCAGCATAGAAAAAGCCATCAATAAGAAGACTAGGGCAATTCTCATCAACTCACCTAATAATCCCACCGGTGTTGTCTACACCGAGGAGGAGCTGAAAGAACTCGCCTGGGTCCTCAGAAAAAAACGCGACAAAGGTCAAAGGATTTTTCTCATTGCCGATGAAGCATACAGAAAACTCATCTACAATGGGACTGTCCTTCCCGATGTATTCAATATTTACGAAGACACCATCGTTGTCACCTGTCACTCTAAAGACTTAGGTCTTGCAGGTGAGCGGATCGGCTATATAGCCGCTTCTCCATCCATCACCAATATCAAGCCCCTCATGGATGCCATGATCTTCGCGAACAGAATTTTGGGTTTCATCAATGCGCCCGCCATCATGCAACGCGTTGTCGGGAAATTCCAGAATAGCAGCGTCGATATGATGGAATACGAGCGCAGGCGGGATGCTATCTACGCTATCCTCGTCGAATCGGGCTTTGAAGTTATCAAACCATTGGGTGCCTTCTATATCTTTCCGAAATCACCGATCCCCGATGATATTCAATTTGTGAGAGAACTTCAGAAACACCATATTCTTGGGGTTCCGGGCATCGGCTTCGGAAGGGCCGGTCACTTCAGGCTTGCCTACTGCGTGGAAATGGATGTAATAGAACGCTCGCGGAAATATTTCATGGAATTGGGGGGCCGGTAAAGATCAAACTTCAAGGGTTTTTAAAATAGTTTCCGTATCAATATTGACGGCGAAGATTTCTGCCAGTGATTCCCTGTTCATCGTGCCATCCAAAAGTGCTTTTGTATGCGGAAAAATCCCTAAAACAGGCGCATCAAGGTATTCCCTGAGCATTTCAGGGTTTGTTTCTGCGGCAAGATCGCTTACTCCTTCCATATCATTGAGGATGACGCCGATTACCTTAATACCCCTGGACTGCAAAAAAGCATGCGTGAGAAGGGTGTGGTTAATCGTACCAAGACCGAGGCGTGAAACAATAATAACAGGGATATTCCAGGCTTTCATAAGATCGGCAAAAAAGAACCCTTTCTTGATGGGAACAAAAACACCACCGGCGCCTTCGACAACAAGAACGTCATGACGCTCTAAAAGACTTTCATAGGTTCCATTTACCATATCCATATCAATGATGATCTTTTCCTGTCTGGCTGCCGTTTCAGGAGCCAGAGGGGCTTCAAACGTATAGGGGCTGATTTCTTTCAAATCGTCATGGCTTCCGGAGGCCTCTTTGAGGAACTCTGCATCACAGGATAGCTCAGACTTGCGTTCTTTTGGCAGACCGCTTTCAAAGGGCTTCATAACGCCTACGTCAAGACCTTTTCTCAGTGACAGAAACGCGCAAAGGCCGGCAGATATAGCCGTCTTTCCCACTCCGGTATCGGTTCCTGTAATAAAGATTGTCTTCACTATCGAACAACTGCTGCAACAAGCAGGGCAATACCAATGAGAATGCAGGCACAGATGATTGACAATGCGATATTATTTTCTTCTGAAATCTTCTTTTCAAAATCCGTCGTGAAAATTGCACCTATAATCTTCACTGAAACAAGAACAATGATCATATACACGGCGGAGTATACGAACATCTCTATCACATTCCCAAAGACTTTCATCATAAAAACCTCTTAATTCGTCATGTAATATACAAGGTTATCAAGGGCTGAAGTAAAAAAGAGATTTCTCAGTTTCACGTGATCCGGCGTTTTCACCGGGGCCGGCGAAAAATTCAGGATCCCTTTTACGTTTGCATCTATGAGTAAATCGGCAACAGTCTGCGCTGCTCCAGGAGGTGTCGTAATAATCCCTATTTCGACATTTCTCGCCTTTATCACCTCTTTGAGCCTGTCTATATGGAGTATTTCAACGGGTTTACCGACCCTTTCAGAAATATGGCCGATTACTTTTTCGGGAACTATGTCAAAAGCCGCCACTATTTTATAATTCTGTTTTAAGAAATCCTTATAAACGAGGAGAGCGCTTCCCATGTTTCCGATACCAACAACGGCGATTCTCCACTCCCGGTTTATACCGAGTATCTCTTTAATATGCCTTTTGAGTTCCTTGACATTATAGCCCATACCCCTGATACCGAACTCGCCGAAATAGGCAAAATCTTTTCTCACCTGGGGTGCATTTACATTGCATAAGTTGGCGATGAGGGCGCTTGAAGCGACCTTTTCGCTCCTGCTTTCAAGATCGATAAGACACTTCAGATAGTTTGATAGTCTTCGAACTGTTGCTTCCGGGATTTTTGCATATTTTGCCATTTGTTATACCTTCTCTTTCTAAGTTTCCTCTTTTGTTTCAAAAATTTATCAGTTCCAAACGGTTTTTGCAAGAGAAATTTTTAACAAGCGGCGCAGAACCCGTTCTGACGGCTTGCAGCTTCCGCGGTATTGATTCGGAAATGAGCAAAAAGATAATGGAGCACTACATGGTGTCGTGCATTCGGAGTTCTTCGATGGCATCAAGGAGCCCACTTTTGGTGCCTGTACGGAAGGCTTTATCGCGAAGGGGCTTTGTACCTCTTAAGCCCCTTGTGTACCAGATGAAGAATTTGTGAAAAATCCCTATGCCACGCTGTTCGCCATTATGTTCAATGGTAAGGTCAAGATGTTTCTTGATGGTGGCGATGCGTTCATCCATATTGGGTCTTTCAATGACCGTGCCATCCTGAAGAAACCGGGCCGCCTCCCTGAAGATCCAGGGGTTTCCAAGGGCGCCTCTGGCGATAGCGACACCATCACAGCCCGTCTCATCAAACATCTTTTTAATAAGAGGCGCCGATGTGTTGTCGCCGCTTGCGATAACGGGGATTTTCAGGGCATCTTTCACCTCTTTGATGTGCCGGTAATCGACAACACCGCTATATCCCTGGGTCTTTGTTCTTCCGTGGATAAAGAGGGCGCTGATGCCGGCATCCTCAGCATAGAGGGCGATCTCTCGCGCGTTCACCGAATCTTCGTCCCAGCCCGTCCTGATCTTGACCGTCACCGGGACTTTCGCGTGGTCCACAAGGACCTTGAGAATTTCCCCTAATTTGCGGGGTTCTCTCAGCAAGGCAGCCCCTTTATTTTTCCGTGTAACTTTCGGCGTCGGGCAGGCAGCATTAAAATCGAGGAGATCATAGTGATATTCACTGAGAGCATCGAGAGCGCTTAAGATATATTTCTCATCGTTACTCAGTAGCTGCACTCCCAGTGGCCGGTCATCAGGGGTAGAGGAGAGCATCTTTCGGGTCCGCTTGTCCCTTTGACTGATTGCCCGCACGTCGATCATTTCCGTAAAAGCCAGCGGCGCGCCAAAGGCCCGGTTCACGAGACGGAAGGGCAAATCACTCACTCCGCTTAAAGGCGCAAGCACACAAGGAAAGGGTAAGACAATATTGCCGATTCGAAGCACGCCTTATTCTATCCGTTGCCTGATGAAGTGTCAAATTGTCCGCTTAAGCTGTAACAAAGCGTTTTGGTGTCCGGCCAACGGCTTGATCGAAAACTCCATCTGCGGCGTTCTGCGGCGCCATGCGCTGCGCTATTACCGGGGCTTGCGTCGCCCCCTCCGACAGCAAAGCTATCAGAGCCATCCCTTCTCGCCCAGAAATGGGCTATTAGGTTTCCACGCCAGCAAGGCTTACAGCCCATCCACATCTGAAGCTTCCGCCCAAGCCGTTAACCACTCCACGCCGGGACAGATCCCGGCATAGTCGAGGAGTATTCAATTGGCTTGTGCTTCGCGGAGCGAAGCTTTATATTTTGCGGTAATCTGATGGCGTGTTGTGGTTACGCGTAGCAGGTGGTATTCAATCATCAGATCGCCCGATTTTCTCCTTATAATCTGGTGCCCTTTAATGAGCGAGAACTTTTTTGTATATATTGAAATCTACCCTTGCTTGATTTTGTCGGCCAGTTGCTTATATACGTCCCGTCCTTGAACATCACGTTTTTCGGCCATAAGGAAAAGGGCCTTGCCTCTGCTCTTCTCCTCCCATAGTTCACCGAGATTGCGCTTCTCCTGCGAATCATCAGTTGTCAGATATACCTTACCCTTGTACTCGACAACAAAGATTCTACCATCGTCAAGTTCTGCGACTAAATCAGGATAGAATCTGTCTGTTGATGTGGGTAACCAGAAAGAGTACCGTGGATGGGTAACATTTCTTACCCAGTGCTTTACCTTTGGTAGGCTGTCAAGTGCGCGGGCACATTCAAATTCCTCTTCGTTATCAAAGGCTCCCACTATTGCATAAAAATGATTCTTAAAAACATAGCTTCCATCATAAAAACGGTTTGCCGGGTAATTATGATTATCAAAGCAAAAAGCGTATACGTAACTCGTATTAACCCTTGCATTAGGGCCAAAAAGCGTTGCCTGGTACCCGCTATTATAGGCTTGTTGTCGGTACTGCTTGATCCTTTCACGGAAGAATTTTGCCAGAATGTATTTGTTCCTCACGAGGTCAGCAAGGTCGAGATTACGAACGCTGACAAGGTATGATACAGCGCGCCTGATGAATTCGAGCATTACTTCCTGCTTCACATCCTGTTGCCGAACTTCCTTGTCGAGCCAGCGGCTTAGCTGCATGTCCGTCCAGGAAATGCTGATATGGCTTAAGTCCAGCATTTTTGTGTTATCAACGAGGCTGTAAACAACCTTTTTGTCGTTGACATCGATTTCGAATGTCCTTGCCTTTTCGTCAAAGCTAAGTTGGGTGGGGCCGAATTCATAGGGATAATCCAGAAGGGTCCATCCCTTTTCATCGAGAAATAGTTCTTTTTCGGCGATCTCAAGTTCCCCTTGCACCATGATGCATAATCTAGGAACCATAAGAGTCTCACCTCGTTCAGAAGGCCACAGTCGGCGGCGCCTGTGAAACCTGTATGCCCGTATCTCCTTTCTTGCATTTTCACGTTCATCTTTCGGCAGAGAATTGACCAGCCGTTCTTCCTCATGCTCAGTGATTTCCCCGGTGATCACAACCCGTGTCTTGCCGGAATCGTCCTCTATTACAGATATCTTCTCCTTTTCAAGATCACCCATATAGGAAACGTCCGGTATCGTACTAACCAAGAATGTGAGGGCTTCCACCTTTTCTTGTGCAAACAACGGTAGGTTGCCGCTATCCTGAGGTAACGGAAGTTCTTCCTGCATGATGAAGCTGTTTGCTTCTTCCTCTTCAAATCCCATGTCAACAAGCCTGTCATGGAGGGCAACAGCGGCCTCCGCAAAACTTGGTGAAGCCACATGGGCATAGGCTTTGTTCAGTTCCTCCAGCGGTCTTTTTCTTGCGTAAGGCATCCGCAGCACCCGGCCCAGAATCTGTTCCACGTCTCTGCTGGAATGAATATTGGCAACGGAGCAAAAAACGTAAGCAAAAGAACAATCCCACCCCTCTTTGAGGGCTTCCACGGTGATGATGTATTCAATTTTGCAGGCAGGATCGAAGAGGTCTACGTTGTCAAGCTCCCGTTGACTCCCCGTAGCTACCGCTATTCTCTCTGGGGCTATTCTTTCGTTCTCGATAAGATGGTTTCTTATGACATCAACGGTTACTTCCCTGTCTTTGTTTTCCGCCTGTATGAGTGCGATAGGCCGGACAAAATCACTGTCCTTCCTGGCAACATCGGCCAACTTCTGCCGGGTCATGATTGTAGCTGTAAGCGCTTCATGCCAATTCTTATGTTCCGTCAGCATAATGGGAAGTTTAATCATATCCTCCGCTTTTAGCTCAGAGGCGGATACTTGATAAAGCACGTTGCTGCCGTGAATTTCTGTTAACGGTGTTGCCGTGAACTCAATAATGCATGCCGGACTGATACGCTGCAATGTCTCAAAAGTCAGGGACGTTCTTGCATTGTGCGCTTCGTCCATGATAACCAGGGGTTTATGAAGATGCAAGAGGTTTGCAAAGGAAAACTTGATTTTGCCTTTGTCGGGACCATCCTCTATCCGCTCAAGGCCCGGCTCGTTATCGGGCACATGGGCAAAATGAGCCTCGAAGTTTTCGTTGTAATCATAGACCCGCCGCCCCTCGGTTTTATCGATTCTCAAGGTTGCAAGAGTCCCGACAATGACACAGACCTTTGCGGTTAGATCCTGAGGTCGTATCTGGTTAACATCGTTAATGTCAAAGACAGATACTCGTCCGTCAAAGGCATTGTCAATCGCCTGGCGGTAATAATGGCCCGGATGTTTCAAGGCTTCCAGGGTCTGATTACGGATCGTATTGGTTGGCACCAGCCACAAGACGACAGGATAATCCTGTTCAAGCCAGCATCTGGCGGCAATCTCTATCGAATGTGAAGCCAGTAGCGTTTTCCCGCCGCCCGTGGGAAGACGAAGACAGACATAGGGTATGTCATCAAAACCGTTAACTGTCTTATACTTCGGGAGCCGCGGGTTATCAGCTCGCGCAATAGCATCAAAGGCTGCTGCCGGACCCTCCGTACGCGCCATCTCAAGATAGGCCCGAAGCGCACCCAAAGTTCTTTTCTGGTATTCTTTCAATTCGTACATACTCACCGGGCCTTTATATCATAAGGTATCTGTTTAAACGTGATTTGTTCCAGCCGCATCCTCTCCGTGGTCAACCGCGAAGTCTCGCCGTAAATAACCTTTTCCCCTGCATACGAATGAAGGTCACGCAGCACACCACTTGTGAGAACGTTTCCCCCGGCAGGCCGCTTATCTCCTAAAATACCGTTAAAGAGGAGGTAATAGGCGATATCCTTGTAAATACCAAGAAATGGTGAATTTGCTTCCCCCGTTAAGGGCGTTCCTGTTTCGCAAAACCAGATGTGGGCTGCAAGGGTCGCGAAGCGGATATTGCTGTTAATCTTCCCGGCATCATCGAAGACCGCGTCACCGAGCCGGTAAAACCGAAACCCGCCGCCGCCTTGCCAGTCCACCGACTTTGAAATGCCGCCCTGTTCGGCATCAATAACCTGTCTCAGACGGGGTGCGCAATGGGTAACAGCGTGCTCTCCCATTTCGATGCCGATGTAGCGCCTGCCCATCTTGTGGGCAACGGCACAGGTTGTGCCTGAACCGAGAAATGAATCGAGCACGAGATCGCCGGGATTGGTGGCAATATGAATAATGCGTTGAATCAGAGATTCTGGTTTAGGTGTACCGAAAGGGTCATGTTCTTTAAAAAGCTCCAATATTTCTTTTTTTGAGTCTTCGGTATCACCGACTTCAGATGCTGCCCATAACGTCATAGGAACAAGTCCTTTTTGATTCTCGGGAAATTGCTTAATGCGAGGTCTACCATCACCGTTTTTCGGAAAATAAATTTTATTATCAGTGAGAAGGTTTAGGTATTCCGGTTCGGTCGCTCCCCAACATCTACCCTTAGGGGGGCTGAGTGTCTTTCCTGTCGGTGTGACTATATCGTACATTTGGTTTTTTCTATATCCTTGTGCCGAGAAGGGAATGGAGCGCCATACACCCCTCTGATCATTGTCAGGATTTGCATATCCTGCCTCATTTCCAGGTAACAGGTTACGATGCTCTTTCCATTGAACGGAATCATTTCTACCGTACAATAAAATGTGGTCATGCGATGTTCCAATTGCGGCTCGATTCTCTCGGGATGTTCTCTTTTGCCAAATTACATTAGCTATGAAATTCTTTCTTCCGAATACCTCATCCATGATCACCTTGAGGTAATGTCCTTCATTATCATCAATAGAAACCCAGATGCTCCCTTCTTCGCTCAATAGTTCCCGTAGTAACTCAAGCCGCGGATAAATTGTAGAGAGCCATTTCGTATGCTCAAGATTATCGTCGTAATGTTCAAAGGCGCTTTTTGTATTATAAGGCGGATCGATGTAGATACACTTGACCTGTCCCGCATAGTAGGGCAGGAGGGCCTTGAGGCCGTCAAGGTTATCTCCCTGAATGAGCATATTACCGCTCTCAGGATCGCCATAAGACAATTCGGGTATGGTGCCGAGAAGACGATACGGCGCACCCTGGGAGAGCTTCAAATCGGTTTTACGGGTCAGCCAAGTAAGAGTCGGCATTATTCAGCAAACACTCCTATCAATATTGTGAACAAGCAGATTCTACCCCATTACTACGAAAGAATACAAGACCTTGATATTATTCAATACCTTCGGAAAGCCACAGTAAACTCTGTCTCTTTCCGATAAAAAAGGAGAAATTCAGTTCCGTCAGAACATCCAAGCTAACTGCGGCGCCTCTCTCAGGACTAACTTCTCGCAAGTGTGAGAACCAGGTAGGGAAGGTATCTATATCCTTGAAACACTTCCAAACCTGAAGAGGATAGAATTATCAATTGAAATACTAAAAAAGACTTTTGCCACCATTATACTGTAATGTACCAGCACTCAAAAATAGTCCTTGACAGGTCACAAGGTATGATATAACATTCCTTAAACTAAGTACTTTACGTAAAATAAATTTAACAGGAGGGGCTATGGGCTATTTGGGTATGTCCGAAAAGAGCCAGACGTTGAGATATGCACTTTTGACAACAAAAGTAACCGAAGTTCTCCTTGATGTTGGGACTAAAAAGATATTTGCCGATAGAGAGAAGGAAACCCTAGAAAGAGGAGTTCAATTACTCGACGAAATTATTGACGGTGCAAACTTCGTTGATGGTAAAGACCTGGAGAGCATGTCACCCACAGAAGAAAGTCTAACTACATACCGTTATGCCCTTTCAACCCTACAGGCATTACAATTGATCAGCAAAGTTGAAAAAATCACTGAAAAATTTCAACAGCTGAAATCAGATATGCAACTTATTCTATCTGGAGAGCAAAAAGCGGGGGTTGTTGAACATCTGATGGATTTTTTCTTTTCATTGGGAAGTGCGTTCAGAGAGGA
>PNOF01000015.1 GCA_013824645.1 Syntrophus sp. (in: bacteria)
AACCTTTCTCTTTCAAAATATCTTTCTCCTTTCCGCCCTTAGAGTCTAAACTTTTTGGGGGAAAGTGTCTCACTTATATTGGCACAGAGGGGGATGTCTCCTAATATTATATCAGCTTTATCTATTGTGGCGTGCGAATGCATAATATCCCCCGGCCTGAAATCCCGGTATGTCGGTTTTAATAACTCTGTTATGCATTCCCCAAAAGTCTCCACTGCAATAGCGTTTGCATATCGCGACGTCCATCAACAATCAGTAATATGTAAACGGTGTCGCCAATAACCCGGTAAATCAAACGGTATGGTTTGAAAAAGACCTCACGATAATCGCGGATACCCAAGGCCAATAATTCTTTCGGATAGACGCCGCGTTCGGGAGACTCGGACAAACTGTCGAAAACCTTTTCGATATGGGTCAACACATGATCTGCTTTTCCGGGTGCATCATGAATGGCAATATATTGATAGAGTTCCTCAAGATCGCTGGCCGCGTCGGCTGTCAATAATACTTTGAAAAACATCAGCACCCGTTCCGCTGCTCACGCAGGCGATTGATCGCTTCAGCGGCTTGCACAACTTTGCCTTCATCGATTTGACGGTTGCCGAGGGCAAGGATTTTCAAAAGGGCCATCGTTTCCAAGGTTTTTTCGTAGCTTTCGATATCCTGGATGACCACTTTGGCTGTGCCGTTTTGGGTGATGATAAGCGGTTCCCGTTGCCCAGCAATATTACGTACGATTTCAGCAGCGTGGGCCTTCAGGTAGCTGATAGGTTTGATTTGACTTGATAATTTCATAAATCACCTCTCCTCATGCTCATAAGTCTAATTATAGTCCATAAACAGGTCAATTGTCAACGCCGTTGGATAAGAAGTGAGGGTATAGAGTTTATTGAGTTTATGGAGTTCATTGAGTTCATTGGGTTATTGGGTTATAGAGTTTATGGTGTTAATAGAGTTTGTTGAGTTTATAGCGTTCATTGAGTTTATAGCGTTTATTGAGTTCATTGGGTTATTGGGTTATAGAGTTTATGGTGTTAATAGAGTTTGTTGAGTTTATAGAGTTTGTTGAGTTTATAGCGTTTATTGAGTTTATAGCGTTTATTGAGTTTATAGCGTTTATTGAGTTTATAGCGTTTATTGAGTTTATGGCGTTTATAGCGTTTATTGAGTTTATAGCGTTTGGAGAGTTTATAGCTGATAGTTCTATGTTCTATTTGCCGTTCGGTAACGGTGACGATACCCGATTTTACGTTTTCTCATTTTTTCTTCTTTATCGTGTGCTTGAATTTCAAAACCGCACAGTTCAGTTCAATGGATGTCTCTGTATCGCTCGTTTGCAAGTCTTCATCAAAGATTCCGGCGACATAATCCCAATTTTATCAGTTTGTAGTTATATTTCTTTTTTCTTATTCAAAGTCTTGCTTAAGCAAACCAGACTGACGGAGAATAGACATGAACGTGCCATATGGAATTTCACGTTTTGCCGCCGGTACAATGACGGTAAGGCTTTCAAGTCGAAATTTCTTGTGGCTGCCAGTTTGGTCAACCTCGACAAAGCCATGCGAATGAAGCACCGCGATGATGTGCCGCGATGAGTACAGCTTAGGCATTTATAAAAGCCTCTCCAATCAAGGCATCACCAACATCATGAAAGAGGTACGTCGCAGAATCATCCTTGAGGTAAAGTTCTACAGCATCTTTGAGATTTGTTACCGCTTCATCGATGTTTTTTCCAAAGCTGGACACTTCTACATTCAAACATTGAGAAACAAAATACTTTCCTTCACGATAGACAACATACTTTAAACTACGCATATAAGCACCTCCTACTATAATATCCTATTCTAACACAGGATGTAACCATCAGGTAGTACAAAAGCACATTGAGTTTGTTGAGTTTATGGCGTTTATTGGGTTTATAGCGTTAATTGGGTTTATAGCGTTAATTGGGTTTATGGAGTTTATGGTGTTAATAGCGTTTGTAACTGATAGTTCTCTGTTTTTATCCTTCACCTCAATGGATGTCTCTGTATCGGTCGTTTGCAAGTCTTCATATAGTTCTTCTGGTCTGTTTAGTTTATCTTGTTAGCGCCTACATCAAAACAGTCTCCAACATATCCAACGGCAGAGCTGACACGTTCTTCCCTATGGGATACACTTCATTGCCCGGATAGACGACATAGCCACGCTTGCAGGACAAATCTTCGTACGCATTCCAAAATCCCCTTGATACGGACGGACTCAGGGAATACTTAATTTCAACAGGGACCGGCTGGTTTTGTTGATCGATGTATAAGAAATCGATTTCCGCGCCCGCATTGGACCTGTAAAAATAGAATTCGCTGTTTTCCGGCAAAAGAGCGGCAAGCTGCTCAATCACAAACCCCTCCCACGAGGCGCCAACAGCAGGGTGCCCTATCAAATCGTCAAATGTCCTGATCCGCAGAAGGGTATGGTTTAATCCCGAATCACGGATATACACCTTCGGTGATTTGATCAGTCGCTTTTTTGTATTAGCGTAATAAGGCTGAAGCTGCCTTATAATAAAGGTTGATTCCAGGATATCCAGATAACGACGGACTGTCGGTGCGGAAACGCCGAGACTACCCGCAATCTTGCTGGCATTCCATAGTTGCCCGTGACTGTGTGCAAGCATTGTCCAGAATCGGCGAAGTTGAGCAGAAGGAATATGGATTTCCAGTTGCGGGATGTCCATTTCCAGGTATGTTTTGATATAGCTCTCCCTCCAGATAAAACTTTCGTCGTCATTTTCCGCGAGATAGCTGTTTGGATATCCGCCGCGAAGAAGCAAGTTTTGAAACTGTTTGGTGTCTGTCTCAAAAAGACTCAAGGGCCCTAGCTCATGATAAATAATGCGACCGGCGAGGCTCTCCGAGGCATAGCGGATAAGCTCAGGCGATGCAGACCCAAGAATAAGGAAACGACCGCCAATCCTGTTTTGATCAACCAGCGCCCGAAGGAGCGGATACAAAGATGGCATCCTCTGGATTTCATCGATAATGACAAGCGATTTCTTGAATTGTCTCAAATACAGTTCGGCATCCTGAAGTTTGTTTATGTCTGACGGCAATTCAAGATCAAGATAGACGGCATCCGGACTTGCAACTTCTTTAACGGCTTTGGCAAGGGTTGTTTTCCCAACCTGCCGCGAACCCAGGATGCCGACGACAGGGTAAGTATTTAATGAATTTAAAATAATATCTTTTATTACACGCTTAATCATGCTTGTATTTTAAAACATTGACTTTCGATTTGCAAGTTTGTGGCGTTTATTGGGTTTATAGAGTTTATAGAGTTTATAGAGTTTATTGGGTTTATTGGGTTTATTGGGTTTATAGAGTTTATTGGGTTTATAGAGTTTATTGGGTTTATAGAGTTTATTGGGTTTATTGGGTTTATAGAGTTTATTGGGTTTATAGAGTTTATTGGGTTTATAGAGTTTATTGGGTTTATAGAGTTTATTGGGTTTATAGAGTTTATTGGGTTTATAGAGTTTATTGGGTTTATGGCTGATAGTTCTGCGTTATATTTCGTCGGATCATGGTGGAATTATAACCACTTGGTGGTTGATTTTCAACTATTAAGATACAGCCTGGATGAAACCTCTCCTTAATACAGACAGGTCCGCCTCTTAATTACACAGATGCGTAGCTATAGGGAAATGGGGATAGGGATACCCCCTTTTATACCCAAGTATCTCAAGGAGTAGCCCCGTTTTAACCGGACAGGCATAGAACCTTGAACATTGAATCTTCTTTATCATTTATTCCAATATCTTCTTCTTCAGTTTTGGTGCAGGACATTCGAGTTGCGGGACCTGGTCAAAATTATTGAACTTCAGGGAGGCGCGAAGGCGTTTCAGCACTTCTGAACGAGTAAGCGCCGCAGCGGCATCCCGGATATGTTTGCAGAGATAGTACGTGAAAGCGCCATTGTAATTACCGCCGATATTGGCATCGGCTGATGTCTGATTTTCGCGGCAACCGGAAAAGAGGACATGCGATAGGGGTTTGGGGTTTCCTTTCATGAGTCTCCGCACGGAAAGACCTTCTTCCTCACGGCAGAGGATATCAACGGGAGGTTGTAGGAACCGTTGCTTTATGGCCATATCGCCGGGGAAATTCCCGGCAGCTCGTATCTCCCTCGTAGCTGTACCCGAATGGCAGCTATCAAGAAAGACTTCGAGGCTTACGCCTTCGGGAATTTTAGAAAAAACTTTACTGAGTTCATCGTCTATAATATATGTACCATCCCAATCCATGTCGTGGGGACAAAGAATTTCATCGAGATTGTCTTTTAACTCATCGCCTTCGCGATCTCTAATCTGCGAGCCATGACCGGAAAAGTGAAAAACAAGGCGGTCTCCTGCTTTTGCCCCTTTTACAAGCCATTCCAGCCTCTTCATGATGTTCACCTTTGTCGCGCGTTCGTCCGTGACCACCCGGATCTGCTTGACGGCAAAACCGAAATACGTGAGCAGAATGTGGCGTACATTCGTAACATCATTTACACAGCCCTGAAGATCGCTTCCCGGCAATTTATACTTGTTGATGCCTACGAGTAATGCTTTTACTGACATAATAGCCCCTTTTTTTAGAGAATAGTTTATTGGGTTTATGGCGTTTATTGGGTTAAGTGCGTTTGAGGGTAGAATGCAAATATTTTATAAAGTTGGATAGTTGACGTTGTATTTTGTCAGCGTCTTGATATAGTTCATCAAATTGTGATTTTTCTATATACCCTTGGTCAAGAACAACATAAAGATGGCTTTGGAGTTCTGCTGCCGAGGATTTTGAGATAAAGAGAAACTGGATAAATTCTTTATTTCCTTTTCTGGAAAAACCCTCAGCAATATTTGCCATAATGGATACCGCAGCTCTTCGAATTTGGTCAACAAAGCTGTAATCTTTCTTAAACTCATTAATACAACAAACGCCATAAACCCTACTAACGAGTTTTCTCGCTTCTTTCCATGCCTCGATATCTTCAAATCGATCGATTTTCACGTTTCAACCTTGAACAAAAAAATAAGCTACCGCCCCCCAACGTATATTTAATACATTGAACGTATAACTGTTTCCATACAACTCGTATATCCCTTCAATATTTTCACAACTTGCTTTATTCAGCTAAGATTTCATTATACCAAATCTCAACCCGTATGCAACAACGTTTATTTGTATTTATCATCTTTTTTACAATGCGGACAATATTCGACCCGCTGCCCAAAATCATTTCCACAGAAAATAATGTCTTCTTCGACAAGATTATTCATTATAAAGCAAGACAGAAACAGAATTTAAAAGTTCGCCAAGCTCTTCATCCCATTCGATAACCCCTTGATACTACAGACAAGTAGGTTTATGTTCAAAGAGCCACATTGTGACACATATTTTGAAATATCACTGTAGTTTAGTGGATCGGTATTCAGATTGATGCTCATAAATTTAGAAAAAAGGGGGGATAGTCAGCCGGCACAGAAAAAATAACAAAAAGAGTTGACACTGCATACACATCTTGTTAGTTTTAAAAAAAGTATTAAGGAGGATATATGAGATCTGAAGGCAGGGTTGCACGAGTAACAGAAATTATTGCCGGTTCCCAGAAAAGTTTTGAGGATGCCATACTGCTTGGCTTCAAGAGGGCTTCCAAGACCTTGAGGGGAATCACGGGACTGCGGGTAAAAGAACAACGTGCTCGCGTAGAAGATGGAAAGATTATTGAATTTCGTGTTACCCTCGAAGTCATTTTTGTGCTGGAGAGCTAGGAGCATAGCGCAAAGGGCAACGAGCAGAGGGGGAGGACACAAGTAATAAGCTAAACCTCGGGTAACAGAAAACCGAGGGGCAAGCAGTTAGGGGGGGAATGAGTAAGTTCAGGTTTCAGGATTTAGATATTTGGGAGGAATCGATTGAAATAGGGAATATCCTTTTTGATATCGCTGATAAACTAGAAGAAAATAAATTATATCGATTCTCCGAACAACTACGTGGTGCCGCCATGAGTGTTTCTAATAATATCGCTGAAGGAAGTGGGTCTACCTCAAAAAATGAATTTAGTCACTTTCTCAACATCGCAAGGCGCAGCGCCTTTGAAAATGCCAATATCCTACTGATTCTCAATAAACGTAACCTGATAAGTATACAAGTATTAGAATCTCTTCTTGATAGAATAGACGTTCTTTGCCGCAAAATAATGAACTTTCGAAAAGCTATTTGTTGATACCAGCTTTTTCGCCATGCACTATGCGTCCTTGACAGGACGCAGTCCTGCGTTGTCGGGACAACCATGTAAATACCACGAAATGAGCGTAAGGTAATAGGCGTATTTTGTTCTCATTCGTTTGCCGAAGAGAGGAAGGGGAAAAAGCACAACAAAAAAGAGGGCTTTGGTTAATTTCACTGCCACAAACATGGCGTAATATGACCGTGTATGATGTTTTTGAATAAATTTAGTGAGGGAAATATTATATTCCATTCGACCGCGAATCCAGTTTTTTCGGACTGTCTTGCCCTGAAGGTGGATGACTTTCACAGCAGGTAAAAAAACAATCCTGTGACCAGCCTGACGGGCTCTGACACAGAGGTCTGTCTCTTCAAGAAAAAAGAAATACCTCTCATCAAAACCATCTAACATTTCCAGTACATCTCTCCGTATAAGAATCGCCGCACCTATAAGGGAATCAACATCTGTGAAGACAGGGGTCGGGGGCCGCTGAGATACCGTGAATCGTGAATCGTGAATCGTGAATGGTGAATCGCTTAGAGACCGTGAATCGTGAATCGTGAATCGGGAATCGTTCTCTCTCGCATTTTGAACCTTGAACCTTGAACCTCGAACCTTGAACCTTGAACCTAAAACCTTGAACCTCGCGAGCGGCAGCAGTTCACCCGCGAGCGACGGTGCAGCGGCAAAAGAACGTTGACTTTTCATGTCCGGATAAACAAGCTGCGGGCCGCATATTGCCGCATTTGTATTGTGCTCCATAAAATCAAGCATCTTAACAACCTCACCCTCGACAAGGATTGTATCGGAATTGAGGAAGAGAATATATTTACTTTCCGCGAGAGAGGCGCCCCTATTCACTGCAGCCGCAAAGCCTCTATTCTGTTCATTTCTTACATAAAGGATAGGGGGATATTTTTCTCCGATAACTTTATCCGTACCGTCGGTGGAGGCATTGTCAACTATAATGATTTTATCAATGAAGGGGTTGAGCGAGAGATCTTTGCCGATGGAATCGAGGAGGTTCTCGAGAAGTTCCTTCGTATCCTTCGTAATGATTACAATGGAAAGTTTTTTATCCATCTTACCTGCCTTCTATCATCTACCGCCTATCATCACCTATATTACTTCGGCAAGTAAAGACCTTAACCCAGCTGCTCCAAAGCACTGGATTCCCGCCTGCGCGGGAATGACAACTAATTCATGTGTTTAATTGCCGGTGTAATAGCCAATCGCCCGCTTTGAGCGCCTTGCCTTTTTCCTGAGCAGGGCAGGCATAGAGACAGACGCCACACTTCACGCAGAGTCCGTCATCGATCTTAACCTTTTTTGTTTCTTCGTTGAAGGGCAAGGCCGGACAATCAAAAGATTTCACACAGCTTTTACACCCTGTACAATCCTTCTCAATATCAATGCTATCGAGAGCGTCTTTCAATCCTCCCTTTGAAAGGAGGATGCATGCTCTTCGGGCAATAATAACAGCCGGTTTGGATTTCTCCTGTTTCAAATATTCAAAAGCCTCTTTAATGGTACCAATCATAAGAGGCACATCATAGGGATCGATAATCTTTACAAAGGAAATCCCGAACCCCTTCACGATCTCTTCTATCTTAACGGAATGTGTACTGATACCGTCAACGGTGACACCTGTCTGCGGTGTCGGCTGCATGCCGGTCATGGCCGTTGTCCCATTGTCCATGATGACGAGGACAAATTTTTTCTCTTTTTCTGCTGCATCGTATAAAGGGGGGAGGCAAGCATGGAGGAATGTGGAATCGCCTATAGAAGCAAGGATCGGTATAAGCTTTCCATCCTGATTGAATGCGTCATAAAAACCTTCCGCAAAAGTCACCCCGGACCCCATATCGAGAAATGTGTCGACGGCCCCCTGCGCGGTACCAAGCGTGTAACAGCCAATGTCTCCGGGGAAAATAGCCTCAGGGAATGCGTATTTCATTGCAAAGAATGACGCCCTGTGCGGGCAGCCTGCACATAGTTTCGGCGGCCTCGGCTGTATTTTAAGCTCCTTTATGACCTCTTCGATAGATTGGTCAGGGGAAAATTCCTTGTTTCCGATACCAAGCTCCGTCATGATTCTCCCGACGATACCCCTTACGATATCGTAAGTGATCTCCCCTTCTCCGGGAACATATCCATTGGCCCTTCCCAGGATTTTGTCCCCTTGACCAAGGAGCGCTTCTACAACCTGGTCCGGCTCTTCAAGAACAAGAATTTTTTCCATCTTCTCCACAAAATCGATGAGACTCTTCTCAACAGGGAAAACCCTGAGGACTTTGAAGATTGTCACATACTGTTCAACATCCAAATCCTGAATAACATCGTATACCAGGGAGTAGCTCATACCGGAGGCAACAACGCCAAGCTTAGCGGATAGCGGATAGCGGATAGTGGATAGTTTAAAATCCTCAACATCATGCAGGGATATTCCTTCATTTAATGTCACCTTCCGTGTGCCGGGCGGGTAGAGAGGTATCGCCTCCCGCGCATGGCTTACCCTGTGAGTTGATCTGATAATAACCGGCTTTTTGTGCTCAAAGGAATAGTTGAGGGCATAGAAGGCAATATCGGCAGCTTCTTGCGGTGATGCAGGATCGAACACGGGGATATTAAATAAGGAGGCAAGGAGCCTCGTATCCTGTTCTGTTTGGGACGACTGCGGGCCGGGGTCATCGCAGGAAACGATGACAAGACCACCATCAATGGGTTTTTCCAGCACCTTCAAGAGTGGAGCAAAGGCAACATTTAAACCGACCTGTTTCATAAAACAGGCAGACTTTTTACCCATCGAGGCCGCCCCGAAAGCGACTTCAAGTGCGCATTTTTCGTTTGTCGACCATTCGGTATGGATATTTTTCTTTTCCATCCTTTTGAACTCGACTATTCCAGGCAGTATCTCTGAGCTTGGTGTTCCCGGATAGGCCGCAGCCAGTTCTATGCCTGCTTCTACAAGCCCTCTCGCAATGGCAAAATTACCGATCATTACCTGTTGCTTTATACTCACTGCAAAACCTCCAAAGATTAACTACCGCATATCGTAAATCGCATATCGTAAATCGGTAATACAAAGCTTATATACCCTGTCTTCGTTCCTTACTCGACGATTTCCCATTTACAATTTACGATTTCCGGCCTCTATTCCTTCTTGAAAAACTTGCCTGTTTTTATCGAGAAACTTTGCGGGCACTTTCTTTGTTATCATCTTTTCTATATTGTCAGGTGTATAGGGACCACAGGAAAGCGCGGAAAAAAAACCAAGAATGGCCATGTTTGCCGATTGGATCATTTTCTTTTCTGCCGCAATCCCATCGGCATCAATAAGAAAGTACCTGATATTCCTTTTTTTCAAAAGACGCTGAACAGATTCCGGCATTGATTTCTTCTCTGTATTGATAATGGCTGTTCCGCCATTTTTCAGATAAAAGAGGGTCTTGTAAAACTCACTCTCCTCAAAAGCGAGGATGATATCACCATTTTCCCGACCGATAAGGGGGCTCGCAAAGTCGCCTATTTTAATGAGAGACACAACAGAACCTCCTCTCTGGCTCATGCCGTATTCATCTGAGGCAATGGCCTTATAGCCGGCTTCTATGGCAGTTTCCATCAATATTGTCGAGGCGAGCAGGACCCCTCTTCCCCCGACACCGACACAAACTATTTCAAGTTTCATCGCAAAACTCCCGCGTCAACTGAAAACCGTAAATCGCGAATCGTAAATCGCGAATCGATAATACAACGCCTTGACCCTGTGTCCTTTCTCATTGTCCAGCCTTCGGCAGGATTAAACCTTGCCGATTTTCTATTTACCTTTAACAATACACGATGTTTACCCTATCCCTCTACAGAGAAGAACGGTCATCTCCCGTGCATCCCGAAAACGCTCAACTTCAGAAATGTTGTCAAGATGGAAATAATTATAAAAACCAAAACCCTGAAGGATTTGCTTGATCTCTTCTTCTTTGTTGTTTGCAAAAACAAGGAGCACATAGGAAGAGTTATTATAGAGGGTGTTAACAAAGGCCGCCATACCGGAATGGAAAAAAAAGTCTTCATAGGTAATAGCGAGGACCTTTTTCTCAGGCATGCATTTTTTGATTCCGTGTGCCATATTGATTGATGAGGCAGGCCCCAGCTTGTCCCTCACGACATGAAATCCATAGATTGTCTCCTCCGGCCTTGGACCCCTTCTTGACATACCTGCAATTCCCTTCATAACCTTTGACCGTTCAGGAATCTGCAACTCCATGGCAGGGTATGTTTCCGCTATAAAGACTTCATTTAAACCATTGATAAAATCCATGACCATCTTCACGGGTAGCGGATAAACCGTGGAAATCTTGAGCAGACTTACGTCCTCATCATAGAATTCGAGGCATGACAACTTGTCAGTAATGAGGCCCGTTTTATCCTTTATGATCTTTTTATTTCCTGCATATTCTTCAAATTCCGACCGTATCTTCTCAATTTTTTCGTTGAGTTCCTTATGAAGCGCATATCTGAATTTCGGCGTAGCAGCCCAGCGGGGAGGATTCTTGATAAATTCCGCTGTCCGATTTACGTTCTTCCCGCCCTCTGTCCTATGCGCTGTGCGCTGTGCGCTATACTCTGCGCCTTCAAAAGGTACTGCCTGTATGATAACGGGGATTCTATATTTCTCGGAAATGTAATATCCGTATTCCACGGCAGCCTTAAATTCATCGCCATCTTCTGTCACAAGAATGGGGATTTTCGAAAAAATACCTATTGGTGTAACCTCTTCGTCATTCTCCTGAACCGCAATAATAAGAAACCCTCCGACAACACCGGTATAGGCAGAACTCATCAGGGGGTCAAGGGCATCATAAAACCCTTCAGACGATATAAGGCAGGCTGTTCTTTTTGATACCCAACTTCCGGCAAGGGCCAGTTCAAAAGCAATCTTTTCGTTAATTGACGCCTCGCAATGGAAAGCCGGATGCCCTGCCGCCATCTTGTTTGCCGCCTTCTCAACAACCCTGTTCGTTACGTATAAAAGTTGTGTGTCATGCGATAATAAGGTTTCACATATTCCTTCGTGCATAATCTATCCTTTGCTACTCTATACCAGATTTCGCAATATTTCAATACCCTTAAGGAGTGTCTCATCGCTTGCTGCAAAGGATATCCGCAGATGCGATTTTCTCCTCGAAAAAACACTGCCGGGTATCATAAAAAGTTTCTTTTCAAGGGCTTCTTCAACAAACTTGTCCCCATCTCCTCCGGGGGCTTCCGGAAAAATAAAAAATGCCCCTCCGGGCTTCACGACAGCATATTTATCCTTTAGACCTTCATACATCAGGTCGCGCTTTCTCCTGTAATCATCAATAATTCCATCCGTATTGTAATCAAGGGCACTGAGCCCCGCTTTCTGAGCAAATGAATTAACGCTGCTGAAAGCATACTGCTGCATGGTGACCATACATTGAATAATTTCTTTCGGGCCGGCAACATAGCCAAGTCTCCATCCAGCCATACCCCATGTTTTTGAAAAACCGCCGAAAGTCACCGTGTTCTCATAGATCTGGCCAAGACAGGTATTGGGGCTAACATCATAAGTAAACCGTTCATATATATCATCAGAAAAAACCGTGAGATGTTTCTCACGGGCTACCCTGGCGACCATTTCCAGTTCTTCCCGGGAATATACGGCGCCTGTAGGATTGTTGGGGCTGTTAATGAGAATAATCTTCGTTTTATCCGTTATGGCTCCCCTGAGTTCTTCTTCCCTCAAAGTAAAATCAGGATAGGTATCAAAAAAAACCGGCCTACCCCCAAGCAAAAGCGTCTGATACTCATAGAGTACAAAGTACGGGTCAGGAATAACCACCTCATCGAGGGGATTCAGGGTAACCATGAGGGCAAGAAGAAGCCCTCCTGTTACGCCGGCAGTAATAATGACGTCTTCACAGAAGATACCCTTATCGTGGAGATGGCGCAGAACTTTTTCTCTCAGTTCGGGAATGCCCCCTGAAGGGGTGTATTTATTGAAACCGGCCCTGATCCATTGGATACCCTCTTCTTTAATACTATCCGGGATATCGAAATCGGGTTCTCCGATACTCAGGTTGATAGGATCTTTTATTTTGCCTGCAAGATCAAAGATCTTTCTTACACCGGATGGCCTGACGCTCAGGACCCTGTCTGATAGCACCTTCTACTCCTCCCTGTGTACGGATTTAAGGGCCTCCATAATCCGCCCTAATTTTGATTTCGGCAGATTACTAAAGGCCTTTCTTAATTGCTCATCATTAAACTTTGCCTTAAGAATAGCCATGACGTCAATCCTTTCCTGCCAGCATCCCATCATATTTCCGCATGGCAGCCCTTCATTTACCGAAAGACAATAAGATATTTCTATCATCATGCCAAGCTGTGTGCAATAGATTTCCATAATTAAAATCCTTTTACCTATTCTTAGAAATCCCTCCCAACCTCCCTTTGCAAAAGGGAGGAGCGATCTGTCCTATCACCTTTTACGATTCACGGCATCTTGTTCTCTGCCATTCACCATTCACGATTCACGATTCACGGCTCTTTACCTAATTACCTATCTTACCTTGGTTTCGGGTACTGTTCCAGTTCCTTCAACAGTTTCTGGATCTCTTCATTAGGCAGTGCATAATCCTGGAGCTTGCCTGACATATAGGCATCATATGACGGAAGATCTATAATGCCCTGGCCACTGAAGTTCATCAAAATAACTCTTTCCCTTCCTTCTTCCTTGGCCTTCTTTGCTTCATCGATAGCACAGGCAATAGCATGGTTGGTCTCCGGCGCCGGTATAAAACCTTCTGTCCTTGCAAAAATAATACCCGCAGCAAAGGTCTCAAGCTGGTTGTACGCTTTTGCCTCGATAAGACCATCCATAAAAAGTTTGCTTACAAGAGGAGCCATACCGTGATACCTCAGACCTCCTGCATGAATGGGGGCCGGGATAAAACCATGACCTATGGAACACATGGGCAGAAGGGGCGTCATCTGTGCAGTGTCGCCGAAATCATAGACATAACCGCCTTTTGTTAAAGAAGGACATGACGTTGGTTCCGACGCAACAATCCGGACATCTTTACCATGGATCTTGTCACAAATAAATGGAAAGGAGATACCGGCAAGGTTGCTTCCACCGCCTGCGCATCCGATGACAACATCAGGATACTCCCCGGCAATAGCAAGCTGTTTCTGGGCTTCAAGGCCAATGATGGTCTGATGCATCATGACATGATTAAGAACACTCCCCAGTGCATACTTGGTATCCTTCGATGTTACGGCATCTTCAATAGCCTCGCTAATAGCAATACCAAGACTTCCTGTATGGTCCGGATTCTCTTCGAGATATTTCCTTCCTGCATTGGTGTCAGGGCTGGGACTCGGTATGCATTTGCCTCCCCAAGCCTCCATCATCATCCTGCGATAGGGCTTTTGGTTATAGCTCACCCGCACCATGTAAACTTTCAGTTCAAGACCAAACTGGTTGCAGGCAAAAGCAAGCGCGCTCCCCCACTGGCCCGCTCCCGTCTCAGTGGTAAGCCGTTTAATCCCGGCAACTTTGTTGTAATATGCCTGGGCTATGGCCGTATTTGGTTTATGACTGCCCGGAGGGCTCATGCCTTCGTTTTTGTAATAAATATGTGCCGGCGTTCCAAGAAACTTCTCCAATGAAGTGGCTCTACAGAGAGGACTCGGTCTCCACATAAGGAGTCTCTCAAGCACTTCTTCGGGAATATCTATCCAACGCTCGGTGCTCACTTCCTGCTCGATCAGGTTCATGGGAAAGATAGGCGAAAGCATGTCCGGCGTAATAGGCTCGCCCGTTGCCGGGTTCAGCGGCGGCGGAAGAGGATTAGGCATATCGGCCTGGATATTGTACCATGCCCTCGGCATATCCTTTTCATCTAAAATGATTTTTCTCATCGTTTATTCCCTCCTCAAAATAGTTAAGGCCATGAGTTTACCCCATGGCCTTAAAGAAAAATGGCCATGGACAGTGTGAAACCGTCCATGGCCAATCATTTACGGTTTCACACCTACGAGATCTGCCACCACCAGTTTTTTGTATTTATTTTTACTTTCATATCGCAATCTTTTTAGCACATAAAAACAGAGGGTGTCAACATGTTTTGATACCATGGCGGTTAATACATAAAGATGAGGAACTATTTCGGTATAGGGTATTTCTCAGTGACTTCTTCTCTCATGCGTTGCTCCTGGGCCGTCACATACTGCGTTACAAAAAGATATACGAGTTTTGCAAGAGGCCCAGGTTACAGTAAAAACTCAATTACAGCGGATAACAAAGAACAATGGGTCCACATGAGTCCTTTTTCGACATCATCATCACCAGAAAAAATAAATGCTTCGTAATTTTCACATCATTTGTGTATAATAAAAACGTTTTTCAAACTGATAAATTAACCCAATGGAGGTATAATCATGAAGTTCTTTATTGATACGGCAAATATAGAGGAGATTAAAAAGGGTATAGAAATGGGTCTTGTCGATGGCGTTACGACGAACCCGACGCTACTCTCAAAAGAGAAAAAAGATCCACAGCTTGTCATAAAAGAGATACTGGAGACTGTTACCGGTCCCGTAAGCCTCGAAGTAATCGCAAAAGATGCCAAAGGCATGTGCGAAGAAGCGAGAAAGCTTGCAGTGCTGGGCAACAATGCCGTCATCAAGATACCCATGACAGAAGAAGGGATCAAAGCGGTAAGGACACTTTCTTTGGAAGGCATCAAGACAAATGTAACACTCATCTTTCAGCCCATACAGGCGCTCATTGCGGCAAAAGCCGGCGCAACCTATGTAAGCCCTTTTATCGGGAGACTCGATGATATCGCCACAAAAGGCATGGGGATCATCGACGAAATCTGCAATATTTTTTTCAACTATGCCTTTGAAACAGAGGTCATCGTGGCAAGTATCAGAAACCCCATTCATGTCCTCGACGCGGCGCTCATCGGCGCCGACATCGCCACAATCCCCTTCAATGTCCTCAAGCAACTCATGAACCACCCTCTGACCGACATCGGTCTCGAAAAGTTCTTAAAGGACTGGGAGAGCATTCAGAAGTAGAGCGAAAGTAGCGCTTATAAATTTTTTCTATTATCCATGGAACTTTTGATCGTAAGGGGATCGATATAGACAATATCGCCACCGACAGGAATGCCGGAGGCTATTCGTGTAATGGTCACATCGAGGTGCTTTAATATCTCGCCTATGTAATGGGCCGTCGTGTTTCCTTCGATATTCGGGTTCGTCGCCACGATAACTTCTCTTATCCCTTCTCTGACGATCCTGTCCTGAAGTTCTTTAATCCTGATCTCATCGGGACCAATACCTTCAAGGGGATTTATGACACCGTGAAGGACATGGTAACGAAGATGGCCCGGATTTGATGATTCAATGACCATCATATGGGATGATTCCTCGACAACGCAGACAACTGATTTGTCCCTGCGTTCGTCTCTGCATATGGCACAGGGATCGCTATCGGTAATATTAAAGCAGACACTGCAAAGCCGTATCTTTTCTTTTACATCCGTGAGGCTTCTCGAAAGCTCCGTAATATAACTGTCCTTTGTGTTTAAAAGAAAAAAGGCCAGTCTCGTCGCCGTTTTACGCCCTATTCCCGGCAATCGTGTGAGATTCTCAATCAGTCGTTCAATCGGTTCCGGATAAAACATGTTACATACCAAAGGGAAGTTGCATGCCGCCGGTCACTTTCGACATCTCTTCCTGCATCATCTCTCTTGATCTGTCAAGACCTTCATTGATGGCAGCAATAATGAGGTCTTCAAGGAGTTCCTTGTCCTTTTCTTCCCATATTTCGTTGGCAATCTTGACAGAAATCAGTTCCTGCTTACCGTTGACCACGCAGGTCACCATACCGCCGCCTGATTGGCCCTCAACGGTCTTCACCGCCATTTCCTCTTGTATTTTTACAAGCCTTTCCTGCATCTTTTTTGCCTGCTGCATAATCTGTCCGATTCCTTTAGACATTCAACCTCCTCTTAGAGCTTAAATAAAGATTCTGCTTCCCTGACATATTCTTCAAGGATATTTTTTTTATCTTCCGCATCTCTCATAACAATGGCCATATCTTTCCCGAAGTATTTCTTAAGCAACTCCTTGATCTCTTCCAATTCATTTTTTATGAAAGTACCATATTTCTTATCGAGATTGAACATAATGGCTTCATTTTCGATACTGATTTCCATTGATTCAAGGATGCCGCCCACGAATGGTTTTTTCTTCTTCAGATATTCAACAAAACCTCGTACGTCCGGTTCAGATCCTATGCGGGGCTCATCGTCATTATGCTCCGGCAATGGCTCTTTTTTTACAGCTTCCTCACGAAGCTCTTTTTGCTGTGGTCCTTCCTCCGGCCCTACGTTCACCTTTTGCTGGGGGACCGCACCAACATGATTCTGGTGAGTATTTTGGGGGCGCTGGTTCTCGTTTTTACCTTCATATCTTTCAAGATTATCGAGGATCTTTTCCACATCCCGTAATCTCGAAATATTATAAAGGTTAATATAAATCGTCTCCAAGGATACCTTCGGAAAAAGTCCCCGAAGGAGGTCTTCCGATTTTAACAGGTAGTAGACCATATTCTGTATCTCGTAATAGGCGATCCCTTTTAACAGTTCATTAATTTTCTGGTATTGTTCTTCCCCCATATAGAGGAATGACGGCAAACCTTCACAGACCTTGATGATCATCATATTCCGCAAAAATGTCAGAAGACCCTTATAAACCTGTTGCACATCGTAGCCGTCATTGAGGGTCTTCTCGATGATCTCCAGGCCGCTTTTCAAATCCTCATCAATAAGTGACTGCACGATCCCGAATAATACCTCTGCCTCAACAATACCGACGACATTGATGACATCCTTCTCAGAAATGTGCTGACCACTGTAAGCAATGATCTGTTCAAGAAGGGATTCGGCATCACGAAGGCTGCCATCAGCTTCTATGGCGATATGCTGGAAGGCGCCCTCATCAAAACCGATGCCGTCTTCCGTACAGACCCTTGCGAGTTGTCTGATAATCTCCTTCTCGCCAATACGCTTAAAATCGAACCGCTGGCAGCGGGACATAATCGTATAAGGGATCTTCTGGAGTTCCGTGGTGGCAAGGATAAAGATATTGTGGCCCGGCGGTTCTTCAAGGGTCTTCAGGAAGGCGTTCCGTGCCTCTGTTGTAAGCATATGTGCTTCATCGAGAATGTATACCTTGTAGCGCCCCTGCATGGGCATATAGCGAACGTTTTCGCGGAGTTCCTTTATGTCGTCAATGCCCCGGGCAGAAGCCGCATCGATCTCAATAACATCGACAAAGCTGCCTTCGTTGATTGCCACACAGTTTTCACAGACATCGCAGGGTTCTTCCGTCGGACCCTGAACACAGTTCACCGCCTTTGAAAGTATCCGTGCAAGGGAGGTCTTTCCGACTCCTCGCGGGCCGGTAAACAGATAGGCGTGTGGAATCTTCCCGGATTTGATGGTATTTTTCAGGGTTGTTATAATCTGCGGCTGGCCGATGACATCATCAAACTTCTTCGGCCTCCATCTTCGCGCGATAACCGTGTAACTCACAGAACACCCCCCGGCGGTAAAGACGGTGAATCGTGAATCGTGAATCGTGAATCACACAAGCCGGAAAGACCATTGCTTCGGACGCCTTGAAGACAAGAAGATTCTTCGGTGAGGGTTTTCATTATCAATTCTGTGTTTTTCATTTTACATTATTTTAAGACCAGGCTACCTGCGGCACACGGATTAGCTATTACCGCTGCTTCCTTCCGGACCTGACGGGGTTCATAACCTCGACGTTGCGCAGGGCCTGGCTTATTCTCGATCATTGGCGGAGAGAGAGGGATTTGAACCCTCGGAACGCGTTAACGTTCACACGATTTCCAGTCGTGCTCCTTCAGCCGCTCGGACATCTCTCCGGTGACATTCTATATACCATACTTATTTTGTACTCCTCAAGGCAATTCATGCATATTGACTGCAGAAGCTTCTCCACGTTATTTGCTATGTTTACGGAATGTGTTCTGATAGAATCATATTATCTTATGAGTTTCTTACCCCTTTCCCAAAATGATATGAAAAAAAGAGGATGGGACCTGCTCGATGTCATCCTTGTAAGCGGCGATGCCTATGTGGACCACCCTTCATTCGGTCCTGCCGTCATCGGAAGAGTACTTGAAAAGAAAGGATTCAGAGTGGGTATTATTGCCCAGCCGGACTGGAAAAGTTCAAAGGATTTTATGCAACTGGGGAAACCCCGGCTCTTCTTTGGTATTACAGCGGGCAATATGGACTCAATGGTGTCAAATTACACGGCACACAAAAAACCTCGCAAGGAAGATGACTATGCCCCGGGAGGAAAGGCCGGTCAACGTCCTGACCGTGCAACAATCGTCTACGCCAACCGCATCCGGGAGGCCTTCGGTGATGTTCCTATTGTCATCGGAGGGATCGAGGCAAGCCTGAGGCGATTCGCTCATTATGACTGGTGGGACAACACGGTACGAAGGTCTATATTGCTCGATTCACGGGCCGATATCCTCGTATATGGCATGGGAGAAACCCAGGTAATTGAGATAGCGGAACGACTCTCGATGAAACGAAACCTGGATGGTATCAGAGGAACGGTAGTTATATCCCCGCTGAAACCCGATTTGACATCTGAGATTTCAAATTTCAAATCTCCGCCACAGGCGGAGACCGTTGAAATACCCTCATACGAAGAGGTTCGAGAGGATACGAATAAATTTAATGAGGCATTCAAAGTCATCTATCTCAATCAGGACCCATTCCAGGGGAGTGTTATTGCGCAAAAGCACGGCAACAGGTTCGTCATTCAGTATCCCCCTCCATTTCCTTTAGCTTCCCATGAGCTTGATGAAGTCTATGAACTTCCCTTCATGAAGGCCTGCCATCCCTCCTACGATAAGGACGGTGGCGTACCGGGATTTGAGACAGTGAAATTCTCTTTGATATCCCATCGGGGATGTCCCGGCCAGTGCAGCTTCTGCTCTCTCTCTATGCACCAGGGTAGGATCGTTCAGTCAAGGAGCGCCGAGTCCCTTGTAAGGGAAGCCCGTTTGCTGACGGATCGAAAAGATTTTCGGGGGACCATAAACGACATAGGGGGACCAACGGCAAATCTCTATAAGGCACGTTGCTCGCTGTGGCAGGACAGGGGAGCCTGCAGGGATAAATCATGTCTCACGCCAGTTAGGTGCAAAAACCTTCGTTTGGGATACAAGGAAAGCATCAACACGTACAAGGAGATCATGAAAATTCCCGGTGTAAAGCACCTATTTATCGAAAGCGGCATCCGATATGACCTTTTGATAGAAAAAGACACCGATGAATATCTTGAGCATATATGCAGACACCACATAAGCGGGCAAATGAAGGTAGCCCCCGAACATGCTGTAGACCATGTTCTGAAGATCATGAATAAGCCCCTCTTTCACAGGTATGAAGAATTTGCAGCACGATTTAAAGAAATCAACAAAAAGATCAGAAAAGATCAGTATCTCGTCCACTATTTCATCAGCAGCCACCCTGGCGCCACGCTGGAAGATACCCTTCAACTCTCCCTCGCTCTCATAAAAAAAAGGGTTTATCCTGAGCAGATACAGGATTTTATGCCTCTTCCGCTCACCATTTCGGGCGCCATGTACTACACCGGAAAACACCCTTTGACAGGAGAGACTGTCCCCGTGTCAAAAGCATTTCAGGAGAGAAAAATGCATCGTGCCCTTATCCAGTATCGTTATCCGAAAAACCGGAGTCTTGTCATGGAGGCATTAAAAATTCTCAAAAAAGAAGATCTGGCAGGGACCTTCCTGCGGCATTGGCAAAAATAGAGTTGCATGGTCTCTGTCAATCGTTTAATATAGACTACAAAAACAATGAATGAGTGAGTTGAGGGGGAGCCGTATTATGTGCTATGCACGACTAAAAATAACGATATTGTCCATCATTATCTTAACAACCATTTTCATACTCTTATGTCTTACTGCAGGCCCTTCGTATGCACGACGGGATACCCTTGAAAGTGGAACAGTATTGAAGGGTATTGCCTTCGATGAATTCTGGAGAAAGGTGAAAGAGGAAGGAGATAAATGGGCCAACGACAAATTATATATACGGAAAATATCATCAGGAACAGTACGAGGCTTTGATAAACATGACGGTCTTTCACCTCTCTGGGAGGCACAAATAGTGAAATGCAACGAATTGCAGGAACAAATAACGTCCGGTAAGCACCTTTCGATATGCAAAGGTAAAACGGTTACACTCCGTATGGTAGAAAGCGGCATCATTGGTCTGGAACCGGGCCTTCACGTGAAAAAGGAAGGCAATTTCCGCGGCGGGGCCGTCAGCTTCGAGAGGATTAAGTTCTCTGCCCAGGCAGCAGAAGATACTGCCAATGGACACATGCATTATCGTTCAATGGGTTTTGACAATTATACCTATGACCTGAAAATTGACCATTTTTCCAATAAACCGGTGTGGATCATCAAAAAAGCATGCAGCGGGCGGGGCGTCCTGGAAAGAAGATGCAGGCCCAAAGATCACTGGATCGTGAAAGTTGATGCTGAAACAGGACAAATTATCAAATAACTAACAACCGGAAATCGTGAGTCGTGAATGGTAAATGACACACCGCACGGGGCATAATGCACAAGGGCCGGAAAACGTAAATTGTGAATCATGAGATCCGGGAATTATTTATTGCAACAGCTTTGTCCGCTTCTCGAATTATTATGCAGACTTCACAAATTTTATAACTGCATAGTGCTAAACTTTCAATATTCCTCTTCCAAAATTTCGAAAATGTCTTATAATAATTGTTATTACAAAAGGGATTATACATGGATGCGAAAACTACAAAAGACATAGAAACCGTTATAAAAAGTATTGAACACGAACAATACGGTATTGAACTCGCCCAGTCAACAACAGAATTGAGAGAACTCACGACAGTCCTCAAAAAAACAGTAGAAGAGTACAAAAATATCTTTGAAAACGCAATAGAAGGTATTTTTCAGACAGATTCAAAGGGTCGTTTTACACGGGCCAACCCTTCTCTTGCCCGTATACACGGATATGATTCGCCAAAAGATCTTGTCGATTCCATTACCGACATAGCTCATCAGCTTTTTGTTGATCCTGCAGACCACAGAAACCTCATAGAATTACTGAAAAAATCCGGTTCCATTCAGAATTATGAATCACGGGCTTATACAAAGAACAGGATTATACACTGGGTTTCCATGAACGTGATGGTCTTTCGTAATCAAGAAGGTAAGACACTTTACTATGAAGGCACCATGCTCGACATAACTGAACGCAAGAAGGCTGAAGAAACAATTTTAGAAAGCGAAGAACGGTACAGGATTGCCATCGAGAATTCCAATGACGGCATCGCAATTCACCGTGGCGATATCATCCAGTACGCCAACAAACGATATATTGAAATGTTTGAGTATAACAATCCTGAAGAGGCTGTCGGAAAATCATCGAAGTCGACGATCCACCCTGATGATCTCGATAGGGTAACCGAGATCATCAACAGGCGCCAGCGTGGTGAACCGGTGCCGTCACGATATGAAATGAAAGGTCTTACCCGGAAAGGTAACCTAATTTACATGGAAGTATCTGCGGCAACCATAACATATCGGGGCGAAACCGCTAACCTCATTTATCTCCACGATATTACGGAAAGGAAACATACGGAAGAAGCCCTCGTAAAATCCCATAAAGAATTGGAACAATTAAACAAGGCAAAAACCAAGGCAGTGAATCATATCTCTCACGAGCTCAAAACACCCCTGTCGGTTATCCAGGGAAATATCCGAATTCTGAGGCGCAAGCTTGCAGATACACCCCTGCTGCCAGCTCTGGAAGGGATTTTTGATGCTCTGGAAAGAAATACCGAACGTCTACTTGGAATATCGCGGGAAACTGACGATATCTTCAGGGTATCCCAGGAGATCGAGGCAGGGATCCTCCTCGGCGATCTCGACCGCCTTTGGGAACGGATAGGAACATTCCCAGACATACCGGAAAACATACATTCTCACTGGGAAGCCCTCAAGGGATGGGTGAGTACCCACATATCGGGGAGCACTGTATCATTTCAATCCATAGATCTCTATTCATCGGTGCTTTCCCTTGTCGAGAAGATCAGATATGTCGCCGAGCTTCGCAATCTGAAGCTCACCGTAGATGGCCAGAATGATCTCTTCATTGTTGCAGACCCCTTCATCCTCAGGGGAGTTGCCAAGGGCCTTATAAAAAACGCAATCGAGAACACTCCCGATGGCGGGAAGATTAATATTACTGTGGAACAAAAAGATGCCGGTATTTACCTTCATGTAACAGATTACGGCATCGGCATTACCGATGAAAACCAGAGGTCCCTCCTCGACGGACTCTTCCATACAAAGGAGACTGAATCTTATACAACAAAGGAACCATTTGATTTCGGAGCAGGCGGTAAGGGCCTTGACCTTCTGCGAATCAAATATTATGCTCAGCGCTATGGATTCAGCATTTCGCTGGAAAGCAAAAGATGTATCTATATACCGACAGACAGGGACCTTTGTCCCGGAAATATTGCCCAGTGTAGCCATTGTACTACCATTGACGACTGCGTCAAATCGGGCGGCACAACATTTACCGTTGTATTTCCCATAAGTACCGCAAACCAGACTATTCAATGAAACATAGCCCTTGCCTATTCTCTGAAATGCCCCTCTCCGGGATAGACTGACAGGAACCAATGAAACGACAAAATACTAAAATAGTGGATAAAAAAAAGGAACGGGCGGGAGAACAGGCGCAAGCCACGGTAGTAACAATTTCTGATATCGCCTTTCCCAATAATTATGGCGTCGGAAAAATCGATGGTTATGTACTGTTTGTCCCAGGAGCCCTCCCGGAAGACCTCATTCGGGTTGAGATTACAGGGAGAGGTAAGAAATTTGGATACGGGAAAATAGTAAATATTGAAAAACCATCCCCTCTGAGAGTAGAGCCTTCTTGTCCTCACTTTGGTATCTGCGGCGGCTGCACTCTTCAGAATCTCGCCTATGGCAACCAGCTCATTATCAAGGAAAACTACCTCCGCCAGACATTAAAAAGGCTTGGCAACATCAACACCGAAGAGATCGATATGCTCCCCATCGTCCCCTCACCGAGGGTTTCTTTTTACAGGACCAAGCTTGAACTTGCCTTTGGAGAAAAAGACGGACAAGTCATCCTGGGACTTCGGGAAAGGGTCTCCCCTTTTGAACAATATAACGGTCGGGTTGTCCCCCTTCACACATGCGAGGTCTTCAGCCCCCTTATTGAAAAGATAATACCCATTTTTACAAACTATGCTCTCGCAAACAATCTTACCCCCTATAATCCCACTACACGAAAAGGCTTCCTGCGGCACCTCATCATCAGAGAAGCAAAATCCACCGGGGAACTGATGTTCATCTTGGAAACAACAACAGGCGCCCTGCCTGACACCGAAAAGCTCTGGCAAACACTGACTAATGGTCTCTCCCAGGCAAAAAGCCTTTACAGCGCCATCAATAATGGACTGACAGATGTAATCCGCCATGAAAAAACCTTTCATATCAACGGCAGCCCTTTTATAGAAGAAAAACTGGGCGACTTCACATTCCATATCCATCCGCAATCCTTTTTCCAGCCTAATGCAGAGGCAGCAAAAGGGCTCTATGAAAAAATCCCGGATTTGGCCGCCTTGAGCCATGACGAAACAATGCTTGGTCTTTACTGCGGCACAGGAGCTATCGAGATATTTCTCTCTCCTTTTGTCAAAAAAGTGCTCGGCATCGATTCCCTGCCGCAAAATATTACCAATGCCATTGAGAATTGCCGGATTAACGGAAGGACTAATTGCTCATTCCATGAAAGGACCGTCGAGAGTCTTCTTGGCAACCGTTCAATACCTAAACCGGACATTCTTATTCTCGACCCGCCCCGTGCCGGAATAACCCCTGCCGCACTGAAGGTCATCCTCGAACTCCGTCCCGCAGAAATTGTGTATATTTCCTGCAATCCTTCAACATTAGCTAGAGACCTCAAACATTTCCGTGAAAACAGATACACAATCAATAAGATTGTCCCATTCGATTTCTTTCCCCATACATCACATCTCGAAACATTGGTCTATCTCCATGGCCATTAATACCAATACTCAAAGGATCATTTCTGTTGATTTTTTCTTAAACATGGTGGTATAGATAGACCACAAAAAAACAGGAGATTATTAAACATATTGGTTTCGTAAAAAGTCATAATACCGTTCTTTTGTCATTCCCACGAAAGTGGGAATCTGGACTCCCGTTTGCACGGGAGTGACGGTTTTGGGATTTTTTACGAGTTTATCAAATATACAACAGCAAGGAGGGCACCCCATGGATCTGAGAAACCTCATCTCCCTATGGGAAAAGAAAGGTACACTGAAACGGATCACTCAACCGGTGAGCCCTGACCTTGAGATCACCGAAATCTATAGGAGAGTATTTCGCGAGAAAGGCCCTGCCCTTCTTTTCGAGAATGTTGAAGGTTCCAGGATACCCCTTTTGATCAACATATTCGGCACATGGGAGAGAGTATGGGATATTTTCGGGGTCGCTTCACAACAGGAACTCCTCGCCAGACTCACACCCCTGCTCAACATCGAACCCCCGTCGGGTTTTCTCGACAAAGCACGGGCGTTATGGAAGCTAAAAGACATTGCCGGTCTTCTTCCCCGGACAATCAAGAAAGGTCCCTGTCAGCAGCATGTTCTCCACGAAACCGACGTCGATCTTTCAGTATATCCCGTTATGACATGCTGGCCTGATGACGCCGGAAGGTTTATCACTCTCCCTGTAGTCGTTACAAAAGACCCCGTTTCAGGAAAACAGAACATGGGCATGTACAGAATGCAGGTCATCGACAAAAACCACACCGCCATGCACTGGCATCCTTCAAAGGGGGGAGACACCCACCACCGGAAGGCGCGAGAACAGCAAAAGAGACTTGAAGTTGCCTGCGTACTCGGCTGTGAGCCTGCCGTGATCTACGCCGCTTCGGCGCCGCTTCCGCCGGACATAAGTGAGCTTCTTCTCGCGGGTTTGCTCTTAGACAGACCTATTGAAACCGTGAAATGCAAGACCGTAGATCTGGAAGTGCCGGCAAACAGCCAAATCGTTCTCGAAGGATATATTGATGAGGACGAGTCTTTCCCGGAGGGCCCTTTTGGCGACCACACAGGCTACTATACACCACAGAGGCCCTTCCCTGTCTTTCATATCCAGGCAATTACCATGAACGACAACCCTGTATATCCATCTATCGCGGTAGGATGGCCGCCATTGGAGGATATACTCCTCGGGAAACTGACAGAACGCCTCTTTCTGCCCTTAATGAAGTTCGTCGTCCCTGATATTATAGATATTGATCTGCCGGCAGCGGGACTCTTCCATAATTTTGTCTTCGTCTCTATCGACAAGAGATACCCCGGTCAAGCTTACAAAGTAATGGACAGCCTCTGGGGACTCGGTCAGATGTCGACAGCAAAGGTGATCGTCGTTTTTGACAGTAATGTTAATATCCATAACCCCGATGAAATCCTTTTTCATCTCGGCAGCAATATAGACCCCCTGCGGGATGTAACTCTGAAAAAAGGACCTCTTGATATCCTTGACCACGCCTCCAGTGAGGAGGGTTTCGGAGGCAAGATGGGCATTGACGCGACAAGGAAGCTCAAGGAAGAAGGGTACGGAAGAATATGGCCGCAACAAGCCGTCATGGACGAAAAGACGGTCAGGAGAATCGATAGTATATGGAATCAGTTAGGACTGTAAAGGGGAAATTCCTCGGCATCATAGAGCTCATCAAATTTGAGCACAGCATCTTCGCCCTTCCCTTCGCCATGATAGCCCTTTTTATGGTCTATGACGGTCGCCTTCCCGATCCGGTAAAGACATTCTGGATCATCCTGGCCATGATCTCAGCACGAAGCGCCGCCATGGCCTTCAATCGGATTGCCGACTACGGCTACGATTCGAGAAACCCGAGGACCAGCACACGACCTCTTCAAGCAAGAAAAGTGAGTCTCAAGGAAGCATGGGTATTTACGGTCATGGCGACATTCATCTTCGTCTTCTCTGCGGCCATGCTCAACCGGACTGCCTTCTGGCTTTCTTTCACCGTATTGCCCGTGCTTTTCGGCTATTCTTACACGAAACGCTTTTCAGCCCTTTCGCACCTCATTCTCGGACTTAACCTGGGTGTGAGCGCCATGGGAGCATGGGTTGGCGTTACAGCTTATGTCGCCCCCACAAGCATTCTTCTCTGCGCCGGCATCACCTTCTGGGTCGCAGGCTTCGACATTTTTTATGCCTTACAGGATATCGAATTCGACAAAAAAGAAGGGCTTATATCCATACCTGTCCGTTTAGGACCGGACAGAGCTCGTACCGTTGCCCTTATATTTCACATCATTGCCCTTGCCTTCTTCATATCGGCAGGAGTCTCCTGGCAACTGGGCAGCATATTTTACGGCGGCCTTACCGTCATAGCCATAATCCTCTTCTCTGAGCATTGGCTTGTGGCAAAGCGCGGACTTACCCATATCAACATGGCCTTCTTTACGCTAAACGGAGTTGTGAGCATCCTTTTCTTCTGCTTTACCATGGCAGATATTCTCATCAGAAAAAATACATAATAACCGGGAGATATATGATAACCAAAACCTGTATAGCCTTTCTTGTATTTCTTTTCGTCGTCGGATCATTTACGCCTGCTGCGCACTCAGCCCCAGACATTCACTTCGGCACACTGCCCGTGCTTCAGGCGCTGCCCCTCTTTGTCGCTGCAGACAAAGGGTTTTTCAAGGAACAGGGCATTGATGTAGAGCTTGTCACAAGCAATTCGTCCCTTGAAAAAGACATCGCCTTTACATCCAACAAAATATCGGGTTACTTCGGGGATATCCTCACCTGCATGGCCCTTAACGCCAACAACATTCCCATCAAAATCGTCTCCGTCATCCATAATGCCACAAAAAACCAGCGGATGTTCGCCTTAGTAATCTCCTCCAAGTATGCAGGCAGGCCGAAAGAAGCCGTTCATGCCGGTATCGCCGTGAGTTCAAATACAATCCTTGATTACCTCACTACCAAATTTCTTGCTTCCAAAAATATTCCTCTTGAACAGGCCAACATAGTCGAGATCAAAAGCATTCCTATCCGGCTTCAGATGTTCGTCGCCGGTCAGGTATCAGCAGCAGTCCTGCCTGAGCCGCTTGCGTCCCTTGCGGTGTCAAAAGGGGCAATCGTCGTTACCGATGATGCGGGCACAGGCTGGTCCCCGACAGTCCTTGCCTTCAACGATACCTTTCTCGCCAAATATCCCGATAAGGTGAAAGCATTCCAGAGAGCCGTAGAAAAGGCTTCAGCATACATAAACAGCAATCCCGAGGATGTCCGTCCCATCATGAACCGGGAGTGCCGAATCCCGGACCAGTTGAAACAGAGTTTTCCCATCCCTCAGTTTCCCAAACTTGCTCTCCCGACACCATCCCAGATCAGCGATGTATCCCGATGGTTCAATCAGAAAGGGATAATAAAAAAAGAGGTCCCCTACAAGCAGATGGTAGCCGACGGCTATCTGCCGTAAGCACCTTGGAATTCTGTTATCTTTAATTGTATAGAGAGGCAGGACGACGGTTTAGAGGGAGGGGACTTCAATTGTGAGCATCAGCCGAGCAAAAAGCGCCTCTGTTCACAATTGGCATTGACATTATGTTATGTAAATTATACCATTTCTCAAATGACTTCATACAATGCATTGCATGTTATAATCTGAAAAGGAGAGACACTACAGGAAAAAAACATTTGTAAAAAACAAGGATGAGGAGGACCCTTGAAGGCTCACCCTGAATCAACGTCCCTCGTCCTCCCAAGGGTCAGTCTACCCTCTTTATTTTCTCAGAGAGTCTTTGCAACCTGCTCAACAAATCCAATATCTGATCTTGTTCTAAAGCGCCGGAGCACAGGTACAATACTCCCTTTTCAAATTGTATAGTTTCCTTTCCGTGAGCTTCTATCTGTGCTTTTGAGTACGCTTCCCATCCAAGGTGATTCTTAACTGTCTTTGTGGCAAACATATTTTTCCAATAGATCCCGCTATCACAGATTACCATGCCTTTTTTCGCATTGCCCAGGATACTGTTGTCTATCAGGATATAGACCTTTTCGTCCCGTCCAAACTGCATGGCTTGCCGTGCGTTGTTAATCTTCTCGAAGGGGATTGAGTCTCCATAATAAAAATGATACTCTTTTGAATATCTGGCTGCAATTCTCAGAATATCTTTTTCCATCGGACAAAATTCAGACATGCATACCTCTAAGCTCGTGGATTTTCATTCCTGTTTCTCCTCCATTACCAATGTCTATTTACAGGCTATCTTATAGAAAAATCTCTCCCATGCTTCCGGGTTGAACAGGTTCCCATTGACCTCCCCCCCACTCATTGTACCACCTTCAGAGTTAGACTTCCTCCTGTTTTTTGAGCCTCTGCCAGAAAGGCAGATGCGGCTCTTCCCGCTGAGCCACACGATCAGTTGGTACTGAGGGAAGACAATGTAAAGGTTACCATATCCTTGAAGAAGTCGAATATCACCTTTTTCAAAGAACAGGCAAAAAAGCAGAAAACTTCTTACCAGAAGATGGTAAGAGAGGTAGTGGAAAGGTAACAAGGCCATCAAGTTCAGGCCGTCTCATCTATTACCGAAGGCTCGCCACGGTGGAACCGGTTTTTGCAAATATCCGTTCCACTCTGGGGCTCGATAGATTCACTCTCAGAGGAAAAGAAAAGGTCAATATTCAATGGCTTCTCTACTGCACGGTGCATAACCTCCTGAAGGTACATCGGTATGGGTATGGCAATGCATAAGAGAGAAAAAAAGACTCCTGGAAAAGGATAAAAAGGGAGTTGTACCAATAAGTGGTGGGCACGAGGGGAACAGACATGTGCTGAGTAGTTGATCGCAACAGCAAAGAAGGTCGAGGCAGAGTGCCTCGATAAAGTAATAAAGAGAGAAAGACGGGTCTGTGAAAAAGGGTTTTTCTACAGGCTCGTTATGGTAAAATATTGAAAGGAAAGCAACATATGGTTTACAATAGGAGCTACCATGTATGCAGATGAGACAGTTATAGAACCCCTGCTCCGGATTGTTCGGGAAATATTTGAAAATATGCCTTTTAACCAACTTCTTGGGCTGAAGGTCGATCATCTAACAACAGAAAGCGCCGGATTCACTTTTCCCATGACAAAGGAACTGATCGGTAATGCTACCCACCGTATTTTGCATGGAGGTGTTATCTCAGGGGTCCTTGATGCCACAGGTGGCATGATGGCAATTGCCTCTACTCTGGTCAGGATGCAAGGGCTTTCACCAGACGAAATCAAACATCGAATTTTCCGGAATGGAACACTTGACATGCGTATTGATTACCTGAGACCCGGCAAAGGGGTACATTTTTTTTCCAACGCCACCGTAATACGAACAGGGAATAAAATTGCCGTTATCCGTATGGAACTCAAAAATCAGGAGGATGTGCTTATTGCCGTGGGGACAGGCGCATATACCGTCGGCTAACCCTGTAAACGCATTGCCCTCAGCCATTCCCGATTCCCGATTCCCGATTCCCGGCCCCTTCCCTCTTGCCTATCACCTGTTTTATATCTATAATGTAAAATAACGAGGAGGGTCCATGGCATTGCACAGTCTTGCAGGCAAAGCGGTTCCGAGAGAAATGCTCATCAATATCCCGAGGCTCGTAAGCGCTTATTATACGGACGCGCCAGATATTTCAGTAAAATCGCAGATGGTTGAGTTCGGCACTTCGGGACATAGAGGTTCTTCCTCCAAACAGAGTTTTAATGAAGCCCATGTCCTCGCCATCACCCAGGCGGTATGTGAATACAGGGCGATACAGAAGATCACCGGCCCACTCTTTCTCGGCATGGACACCCATGCGCTCTCAGAACCAAGCCATGCAACTGCTATAGAAGTGCTTGCGGCAAATGGAGTTACGGTGATGATACAAAAAGGCACGGGCTATACCCCCACCCCTGTGATCTCACATGCAATCCTGACATATAATCGGGGACAGACAGCGGCGCTCGCAGACGGCATCGTCATCACATCTTCCCACAATCCTCCTGAAGATGGCGGATTCAAATACAATCCTCCCCAGGGAGGGCCCGCTGACACGAACATTACAAAATGGGTGGAGCAGAGGGCCAATGAGCTTCTGCGAGGCGGCAACAAAGAAGTAAAAAGGGTCCCTTACAGGATTGCCCTTGCAATGGATACAATCCATGAATATGACTACATTCAGCCTTATGTCGATGACCTGAGAAATATCATCGACATGGAGGTTATAGCATCGTCAGGACTTACCATCGGCGTTGATCCTATGGGCGGCGCATCACTTCCCTACTGGGACCCCATTACAGAAAAATATGGACTGAAGATTAATGTGGTAAACCGTGTAATAGATCCCACCTTTGGTTTCATGACTGTTGATAAAGACGGTAAAATTAGAATGGATTGTTCCTCCCCTTATGCAATGGCACGTCTTTTAAATTTAAAAGACAGTTATGATATAGCTTTCGGCAATGACCCTGACTCTGACAGGCACGGTATCGTCACGAAGAGCGCAGGGCTTTTAAACCCCAACCATTATCTTTCTGTGGCAATCTTTTATCTTTTTCAGAACAGACCTGGGTGGAGGCAGGACGCAGCTGTCGGCAAGACCCTCGTGAGCAGCGCCATGATCGACAGGGTGGCAGCACACCTTGGCAGAAGTCTCTATGAAGTTCCGGTCGGGTTTAAATGGTTCGTCGATGGACTCATTGACGGCAGGTACGGGTTCGGAGGTGAAGAGAGCGCCGGTGCATCCTTCCTGCGTAAAGACGGGACTGTCTGGACCACCGATAAGGACGGCATCATTATGGACCTCCTGGCTGCAGAGATCACCGCAAAAACAGGTGATGATCCCGGCGCCCATTACCGGAAACTGACGGAAGCCTTTGGAACTCCTATATACGAGCGCATAGATGCGGCTGCAACCCCTGAGCAGAAAAGTGTTCTCGGAAAGCTCTCGCCCGACCAGGTGAGCGCCCCTTCCCTTGCAGGGGAAGAGATCACGGCAAAATTGACAAAGGCGCCCGGTAACGGGGCCCCTATCGGCGGTCTCAAGGTAGTAGCGAAAAATGGGTGGTTTGCAGCAAGACCTTCAGGCACCGAAAACATTTACAAGATTTACGCTGAAAGTTTTAAAGACAGCGCTCATCTCCGTCAAATACAGGACGAAGCTATTGCAATGATCGACAAGGTTTTTGAAACAGCAGGTCTCCGATAATTACAGGCAAGCAATCGCGAATTTACGATTCACAATTCACCATTTACGGTTCTTTGCTCTTTGCCATTCACGGTTTCCAATTTACGGTTCCTCAGGCCTACAGCCCATGTTTCGGCGGTACTGTTTTCTGAATACCGTCAATCTCCTCTTCGATATCTTTTATCGTCAGGCGCATCCTCGTAATTGCACTAATCCTATCCTTGATAAAGGGGTCATCTTTTCCGATAGTTTTCCCCGAGGTAAATTGATCATAGACATATTCGCCGATTTCACCATACGTTTTCTGTATGTTCTTCTGTATCCGCGTTATATCGACATACTTCTTTTTGCCGATCATCGCCTGCTTCTCAACGTTAAAAGCAATATCCTGGGCAGTCTCTTTGAGTGTCTTCAGCCCCGCTTCAGTCCTTTGTCTTAAATCATCGATTAATGCCATCATGCCTCCAAGCGTCTATCTGTTGTATTTAATATATGAAGAAAAGAAAGTTTTTTCAAGTAGCTATTCTTCATAATGAATTGAAATCGTTATATTCTTATGATAAATTAAGGGTTGGCAAAGATTATATAGCGATGAAGAGGAGTTGACAAGACGTACAGGTGTACGTCGGGGATAACGACAACGGTGGCAGCAAAGCTATATGAGGGAAGGCAAATTGGTATGAACATTCGGGAAAGACTAGAGGAAAAGGAAGAGCAGTTCCTTTCTCCCTTCGCGCAAAAGAGCAGTAAAACACGGGGTAGGCTCAAAGAAGAGGCTGAATGCGATATACGGCCTGCGTTTCAACATGACAGGGATAGGATCACTCACAGCAAATCATTCAGGAGACTGAAGGCCAAAACCCAGGTCTTCTTATCCCCGGCAGGAGACCACTACAGGACAAGGCTCACCCATACCCTTGAGGTCTCTCAGATTGCGCGAACGATTGCATGTGCCCTGTCCCTTAATGAAGCGCTGACGGAGGCCATCTCGCTCGGACACGACCTCGGACATACGCCTTTCGGTCATTCAGGTGAGGATGTATTAAACAGGATACACAGAGGCGGTTTCAGACATTACAAACAGAGCCTCAGAGTTGTAGATTTACTCGAAAAAGACGGCAAGGGTCTCAATCTCACTCAGGAAGTGAGGGACGGGATTGTGAATCACTCCAAGGGAAAGGGTGACATCATCATCAGGGACGAGGAAGAAAAACCTCTCACAAAAGAAGCCGAAATAGTGCGTATTGCTGATGTTATCGCTTATCTGAATCATGACATCGATGATGCCATTCGCGGAAACGTCATTACGGAAGAGGACCTGCCGAAACCGGAGAGGGGTTATCTCGGCTATACTGTTTCCGACAGGATTGATACTATGATTCACGGTGTTATTTCTGAAACCCTTTTAAGTTCCGATCTGAATGTGCAATTCGGCAAAGAGCTTGAATCTCACACCGTACAGCTCCGGGATTTTCTCTATGAACGGGTCTACGATAGTAATATAGTCCATACTGATTTCATTAAATGTTCCCGTATTGTAGAAGACCTCTACCAACATTTTCTGAAAAATCCTGACGCCTTTCTCAAAGAAACCGGACGGGAAGACTTCTACGATGAGCAGGCAACATGTGTATGCGATTTTATTGCAGGTATGACAGACAGATATGCCTTTAATCTTTTTGAAAAAATCTTCCTGCCCATGCCCTGGAACATCCCTGTATGAAGTTGGATACACCAATAATCAGGCGCCAAGATACCATTAAAAGACTCCCGGGCAGCGGTCTTATTGGGTTATTGGGTTATTGGGTTATTGGGTTATTGGGTTATTGGGTTATTGGGTTATTGTAATTTGATTATTGGTTCTTTTTTTAAATTAAGGGAGTTATAATGGAAAAGGTTTACGATCCCCACGCAATTGAAAAAAAATGGTACGAACTCTGGATTGAAAAGGGGTATTTCACCGCTAAAAGCAGCTCCACAGCGCCCTCTTTTTCAATGGTAATCCCGCCTCCGAACGTAACGGGCTCACTCCACATGGGACACGCCCTCAATAATACGCTCCAGGATATTGTCACGCGGTTTCACAGGATGTCAGGTTTCAACAGTTTGTGGCTTCCCGGTATGGACCATGCGGGTATCGCTACACAGAATGTCGTGGAACGGGAGCTTGCGAAAGAAGGGTTTCATCGGGATGAGGTAGGGAGAGAAAAGTTCATCGAGCGGGTCTGGGAGTGGAAAGCACAATCGGGCGGAACAATCATTGAACAACTCAAACGGCTTGGGTCCTCCTGCGACTGGTCGAGAGAACGCTTCACTATGGATGAAGGCCTCTCGCGGGCTGTAAGGGAAGTCTTTGTAAGGCTCTACAACGAAGGACTTATCTACCGCGACAACTACATTATCAACTGGTGCCCCCGCTGCAAAACAGCCCTTTCAGACCTTGAGGCAGAACATGAAGATACAAAGGGATTTCTCTATTACATACACTATCCGCTGGCAGACGGTTCAGGTCACCTCACGGTAGCAACAACGCGTCCTGAAACAATGCTCGGTGACACAGCGGTTGCCGTAAACCCCAAGGACCCCCGCTTTGGTAAATATGTGGGACAGGATGTCATCCTACCCATCGTTGGGAAGAAAATCCCCGTCATTGGCGACAGCTATGTTGATATGGAATTCGGCACCGGGGCGCTCAAGGTGACGCCGGCCCACGATGTAAACGACTTCGAGATTATGAAAAGACACGGTCTGGAGATTGTACGCGTCATCGACGAAGACGGCAAGATGAATGAAAACGCCATTCATTACGAGGGGACAGACCGCTTCGACTGCCGTGAGAAGATTGTCGAAGAATTGAAAGAAAAAGGTTTCCTGGAAAAGCTGGAACCCTACAATCTCGGCGTCGGCAAATGCTACCGCTGCAAGACAGTTGTTGAACCGGCACTGTCGCTCCAGTGGTTCCTCAAGATGAAACCCCTTGCCGATCCCGCTATTAAGGCCGTCCGCGATCATAAGGTCCGCATCATTCCGGAAATGTGGGAGAAGGTCTATTTTGAGTGGATGGAAAATATTAAGGACTGGTGCATATCCCGTCAGATATGGTGGGGACACAGGATACCCGTCTGGTACTGTGATGCCTGTAATGAAATACATGTCTCAGTGGATACTCCCGATAGATGCACAAAATGCGGCGGGGCTCTCCGCCAGGAATCGGATGTCCTTGACACCTGGTTTTCGTCGGGACTCTGGCCCTTTACCACTCTCGGATGGCCCGATAAAACCGATGATCTGAAGACATTCTACCCTACATCACTTCTTATCACCGGCTTTGATATTCTCTTCTTCTGGGTAGCCCGCATGATTATGATGGGCATCAAGTTCATGGGAGACGTGCCCTTCAAGGATGTCTATATCCATGCGCTGGTAAGGGATGCTGAAGGGAAAAAGATGAGCAAATCCAAGGGGAATGTTATTGACCCCCTCACTATCATCGATCAGTTCGGCACTGACGCATTCCGCTTCACCCTCACCATGCTCGCTGCGCAGGGCCGGGACGTAATGCTCTCTGAAGAAAGAATCGAAGGTTCCAGGAATTTTGTCAATAAAGTCTGGAATGCTTCCAAGCTTTCACTCATCTTCATGGGCGATGAAAAACCTTCTTTAACGGTTACACAGTCTTCTTTCCTTCCTGATAAATGGATCCGGTCAAGAACACAAAAGGTCATCAGAGAGGTGAAGGCCGGCATTGAAGAATACCGCTTCAATGACGTGGCAAACACCCTCTATGCCTTTGTATGGCATGAATTCTGTGACTGGTACCTTGAGATCGTCAAACCGAATCTCTACGGCAAAGTGGACACTTTTGATAATACTGCAACACGTGCCACCCTCTACCGGACTTTGACGGACATCCTCAAGCTGCTCCACCCCGTTATGCCCTTTGTCACCGAGGAGATCTACCAGCGACTGCCCGGAAGAGAGGCAGCGGAAAGTATCATGATTTCTGATTTTCCTGTCTTTAATGAATCAGAGGTCAACGCAGAAAGCGAAACCCAAATGGAAACAATCATGGGCATTATCGATGTAATCCGTAATATTCGCGGCGAAACCGGCATTGCTCCCAACGTGAAGGTCGAGGCCATTATCCGGACAACGGGACAGGAATCGCTCCTCAAATCATATGAGTATTATGTGAAAGAGCTTGCGAAAGTGGAAAAGCTGAGCTTTGTCGACAGCACAACACCGGAGCATTCAGCGGTTGGCGTCTATAAGGGGATTGAGGTCTTCGTTCCCCTTAAAAAGGTCATCGATGTCGCGAAAGAATTGGGCCGTATTGAAAAAGAAATAAACAAAATAGATGAGGAGTGCCGGAAAATTTCCCTGAAACTGAGCAATGAATCATTCAGAGGAAAGGCCCCTGCCGAAGTCATCGCAAAGAACGAGACCCAATTCGGAGAACTCACGGCAAAGAAGGATAAACTCCTTGCAAGTAAAATAATGCTGGAAACCATTGCAGGATAAGAGATGCCGCTCAACTTTACCAACATAGATTCCTTTATCGAGAAGCACCGGGAAGTAATGAACGAAAAGGTGCTTTTGCGCCGGGAACGCTCCCGTGTATTGACGCAGCTCGGAAAGGTAATCCGGGAAGTACTTAAGGATTACGAAACTTTCGAAGCTGAGCTTTCCTCTCTTGTCACTGATATCAGGGAAAAGTCGAAAACACTTGAGCAGCTCAAAGACTACCACAAACTGGCTATTGCCGGGATAGAAAACTTCTTCCATGAAGAAGATACAATAAGTGACGTCCACGACATTTTTCGTATTGTCAGAGACGCGCTCACCACCAGAATTATGCAATTTGTGGAAGAAGAGATGACTGCTGAAGGCTACGGCCCACTCCCTGTTGATTATGTCTGGGCAGGGATGGGGAGCGAAGGCCGGGATGAACAGACAATCATCACCGACCAGGATAATCTCCTGCTCTATAATGATACCGACGACGACTTTGCGTCAAAGGAACTGCAAGACAAATATTACGAACACCTGAAAGGCAAAGACAGCGCCATATCCCGCGACGCAAAGACCTCGAAGGAGTATCTCGATTACTACTTCGAGGTCTTTGCGCGAAAGGCCTCCGATAACCTCCATACCGTCGGGTTTGAACGTTGCAAAGGCGGCGTCATGGCTGTCAACCAAAAATGGCGGGGCTCCCTGAAAGACTGGAAAGCAAGGATCGAAGAGAGCATTATTTACGAAAAGGGGAGCTTTGAACCACTCGATATCATCATCCTTACCGACGCCAGGGCCATCTATGGAAACAATAAACTCCTCGATGTCTTTCTCAATTATTTTTTCTCCATGGTTACGGAGAATAAACGCTTTATGAAGGATTTCATCCAATCGGCTGTTTTGATGCCCAATGCCCTGGGCTTTTTCGGCAACTTTAAGGTAGAAAAAGAAGGTGAATTCAAAGGGAAATTTAATCTGAAGCTCCTTGGCTGGGCGCCGCTTATCCTCTCGGTGCGCATGACCTGCCTTGCAAACGGCATATATGAAAGAAATACCACGAAGAGAATTGGGCTCCTGAGGGGGAAAAAGATCATCAAAAAAGATATAGAAAAGAACCTCATAGACGCATATCTTATATTTGTACGTTTCAGACTCATGAACCAAATCAATGCAGGGCCGGACATAGAGAGTATCTCAAATTATCTGAAACCGGATATGCTCGGTCAGGACGAACAGGAAAAACTTCGCAGAGCAATGAAGACAGTGGAATCATTCCAGAAATATATCCAGGAAACACTCCTTTTCGGAGAGGCTATTTAAGGAGGAAGTATTCATGAAAATCGTAGAATTAATGAATAAGAATGTCGTTACCTGTCATTCATCGGAGAAACTGAATATTATTTTGAACAAGTTTGAACTCTTCAAGGTTGCCGGCATGCCTGTTGTCGACAAGGGGAAACTTGTGGGCATCATCTGTCAGAGTGATATTCTCAAGGGTCTTAAACAGGGTACCCTTCAGGAGCTTACTGTAAAGGATGTGATGGTAACACAGGTCATTACGGCAACACCAACAGAATCAGCGGTGACTGCCGCAACGATCATGTTGGAGCACCACGTCAACAGGATACCTATAATTGAAAACAATAAAATCGTCGGTATAGTGACGAGAAGTGATATAATCAAGGCAGTAGCTGAATGCGGTTAAAAGAGAAGAGCGTAAAGAGCATAGGGCACAGCGCAGAGGGCAACGAATGGTGAATGGGAATATCATCACCTATTATCTATTAACCGGATTTTATAAGGAAGGTAGACAGATATGAAGATCACGAAAGAAATCATTGAAAACACGGCCCATCTCGCCAGACTTGAGCTTGAGCCACATGAAGTAGACCTCTATACACAACGGATCGATAGTATCCTTCAGTACATGGACTCCCTCAACAAACTCAATACGGACGGTATTGAACCCACAAGCCATGCAGTCCCCGTCGAATGTGTGCTCAGGGATGACAGGGCTAAACGTTCCTTCAGTGTTGATGATTCCCTGAATAATGCGCCTGGAAGGATAGGATCTTTTTTCCAGGTACCACCCGTTATCGAGGTGGAAGAATAGATGGAAGCATGAATGAAAAGTAAAAGACATTATATAATTAAACGGTAGCTGAAAGGAATACAACGTGGAAAATATCCTTGATATGACAATTACTGAATTAAAAGGGCTTCTCAGAAAAAAAGAGATCAGTTCTGTTGAGCTTACCGCTTTCTATTTGGAGCGTATCAAAAAATATGATGGCGAAATTTTATCATATTTAAGAACCACTGAAGATTACGCACTCGATATGGCCCGTCAAGCCGATACAAAAATAGCCCAGGGGGAAGATGCACCCCTTCTCGGCATTCCCTTCGGCATGAAGGATATTCTCTGTACAAAAGGGATCGAGACAACCTGCGCATCAAAGATTTTAAAAGGTTTTATCCCGCCTTACAATGCTACTGTTATTGAAAAACTGAATCAAGCGGGCTATGTCCATCTCGGAAGACTTAATATGGATGAGTTCGCCATGGGTTCATCGACGGAAAACTCGGCCTTTCAAACAACAAAGAACCCCTGGGATGTAAGCCGTATTCCCGGCGGCTCAAGCGGAGGGTCTGCTGCTGCCGTTGCAGCAGGTCTCTGTGTAGCGTCACTGGGCACTGATACGGGCGGTTCCATCAGGCAGCCTGCAAGTCTCTGCGGTGTTGTTGGCATGAAGCCAACCTACGGCAGAGTATCACGCTTCGGACTGATTGCCTTCGCTTCCTCCCTTGACCAGATAGGGCCTCTTTCACGCAATGTCAGCGACTGTGCTACAATCCTCAATGTCATAGCCGGATACGACCCTCTGGATTCTACCGCTATTCCGCAGAAGACACCTGACTACGCTGCATCACTCGGACAAGATATTAAAGGACTCAGGATAGGCATCCCGCGGGAATATTCCATTGAAGGCATAGAACCGGACGTGAAAAAAGCAATGGCAGAATCAATTTCACTCTTTGAAAAACAGGGGGCCACCGCTGTCGACATCACCCTGCCCCATACAGAGTACGCTGTTGCCACGTATTATATAATCTGCACAGCAGAGGCATCTTCAAATCTTGCCCGCTACGACGGCGTGAAATACGGTTTCCGGCAAACAGGGAAAGATATTATCGACATGTATAAAAAGACACGCCTCAAGGGCTTCGGCAAGGAAGTAAAGCAGCGGATCATCCTGGGCACGTATGTTCTCTCGTCAGGCTATTACGACGCATATTACGGCAAAGCGAGCAAAGTACGGACCCTCATCAGACGCGATTTTGATGAAGCCTTCAAAAAATGCGACATTGTCGTAACACCGGTATCGCCAACAACTGCCTTTAAAACAGGCGAAAGAACAGAAGACCCCCTTACCATGTATCTTTCCGACATTTTTACCATACCGGTAAACTTGGCAGGTCTCCCCGGATTGTCAATCCCCTGCGGCTTTGATGCAGGCGGCCTTCCTATCGGCCTCCAGATTATCGGGCAGCCCCTCGACGAAGCCCGCATGCTCCAGGCGGCATATGTCTTTGAAACCGAGCGGAAGGTGAAGAAAATACCCGACAAATACAGCGCTAAGACATAACTCTGGAGATGCGGACGTAGCTCACATAGTGAGCGAGAAGGGGAGGCTCCATCGGGCTTTGCCCGTGGAGGGGGCGACGTGAGCCCCGGTAATAGCGAGGAAGGTTAAGAAGATGCCGGAGAGATACAGTTTGTAAGGCACCATATAAAATGTAAAAATGCAGCCCGCACGGGGCGGGCGCGAAGGGAAGGCTCCGACAGCTTTGCTGGTGGAGGGGGCGACGTGAGCCCCGGTAATAGAAGGACAACAATGAAATGAACAATCCACAACGACCCGTAGAGATTGATAGGACAAATGTAAGATCATTTCTCAGTGCCTTAAAAAACATGGGGATTGATTCCTATGTCTTCGACAAGGAGAACAGCCTTACCCTCTCAAAACTCAACAAGGTTATAGGCGGATGCGCGCAGTGCGATCTTGCGAAGACGCGTAAAAATACTGTGCCCGGTGAAGGCAGTCCCAATGCGCAGCTTGTCTTTGTCGGAGAAGCACCGGGGGAAGATGAAGACACTCAGGGAAGGCCTTTCGTAGGGAGAGCGGGCAAGCTCCTCGACCAGCTCATCGAGCGTATCGGCCTCAGGCGAAGCGAGGTCTATATCTGTAATGTCCTCAAATGCCGGCCCCCGAACAACCGGGACCCTGAGCCATCAGAGGTAGCAGCCTGCAAAAATTATCTTGTCACTCAGCTTGATCTTATAAAACCGAAAGTTATCTGTACTCTGGGTCGCCATGCCTACAACACACTCTTAGGTGTTGACGAGAAAATCACCCGTATCCGCGGCACACTCACCAGTTACCGGGGAACAAAACTCCTTCCAACCTTCCACCCCTCCTATCTCCTCCGTAATCAGGGTAAAATCCGGGAGGCCTGGGAAGACATGGAGACGCTTAAGAATATTTTAGGATAATACTATGTATTATATGATTCTCTTTCGAATTGTAAGCCATTATTCTTTTATTGCGAAATGACAGCCCAATATTTCACAATCCAATAATTTCTTTTGCAATCATTGCAAGGGGAAGGACACGATCAACGCCTCCCAGTTTTATCGCCTCTTTAGGCATACCGAAAACTACACAGGAGGCTTCATCCTGAGCGATGTTGTAAGCCCCTGCCTCTTTCATCTCCAGCATGCCTTTGGCCCCGTCATCACCCATACCGGTCATGATGACCCCTATAGCGTTCTTGCCGGCATATCGTGCCGTTGATCTGAAGAGGACATCGACGGATGGTCTGTGTCTGGAGACCAGGGGACCCTCTTTTACTTCCACGTAATACCGGGCGCCGCTTCTTTTTAAGAGTGTATGTTTATTACCGGGAGCAATCAGCACCCTGCCCCTGATGACCGTATCATCATCCTCGGCTTCTTTCACGGTAACCCGGCATATCCCGTTGAGCCTGTTTGCGAAGGCACGGGTAAAGTGCTCCGGCATATGCTGGACAATGACCATACCGGGGGCGTCTTCGGGGAGGACCTCCAGAAAGGCCTTCAGGGCCTCTGTTCCTCCTGTTGAGGCGCCGACAGCAACTACCTTTTCCGTAGTCTGTATCATCGATTTGTTGATCACTTTCGGTAAGACCGCATCGGCGGTGAGTTTGGGAGCAACGTGGAAGGCTGCGGCAGGGGCTTTCTTCCTTTTGGTCAGAGAAGCCGCCTTGACGGCATCACAGATGAGTATCCTCGACTCTTCTATAAACTGTTTGATACCCATTTTTGGTTTCTGGATAATATCAACGGCGCCGTATTCCAATGCCTTGAAAGCTGTCTGCGATCCTTCCTCGGTCAGTGTTGAGCACATGACTACCGGGATGGGGTGCTGGCTCATGAGCTTCTTGAGAAAGGTGATGCCGTCCATGTGGGGCATCTCCACATCGAGGGTGATGACATCCGGGACAATCTCTTTCAATCTCTCCACCGCTACGTAGGGATCTGACGCTGAGCCTACTACCTCGATCTGCGGATCAGAGGAGAGGATTTCCGTTAAGGTCTGGCGGACCACTGCGGAGTCGTCGATGATGAGGACTTTGATCCTGGTCATAGTATCCTTTACCCCTCTTAATTCGGCATTCTCTGTATGCGTTTTAATAATACGGTACCCGTATGGGTATAAAAACGTATATTCCTTCCTGTCTTGCCGCCCACATCCGACAAAGTAAGGGCAAGTTTTTCAGTATTCATAATTTCCAGGGCCTTTTCTATATTCTGTTGACCCACAGAGGGTCTCGTTACATCCATTATATTAAGTACGTCGGCCCCGCCTAAGAGCTTTATCTCCATCTCATGCCTTTGTATGCCCATGGCTTCCAGTTTCTTCAGCATATATGTGATAGAACTGTCGACATAACGGCAGTAATCGGCGCCCTGAAGAGACGGGCTTCCCGGCAATAGCGCGTGGCATATACCCCCTACCTTGAGCCTTTCGTTAAATATGGTAATGGCAACACATGAACCGAGGATAGTGGAGACCACGGCAGGCTCACGGGATATAAATACTTCACCTGGTTTTAAAAAGACCTTCACCTTTTTCTCCTGTATATCGTAGGCGCCACAGGTACTAAGGGCACATCCATGCCAAGGAGCGTTTCTGAGTGACCCATGAAGACATATCCATCGGGGGAAAGATAACGACAAAAGTGGTTTAAGAGTCTCTCCTGGGTCTGTTTATCAAAGTAGATAATGACATTCCTGCAGAAAATAATATCAATAGGTTCACGAAAACCGAAGTCGCCATCCATAAAGTTGAGCCGTCTTAGCTTAACCCTCTCCCGTAGTTCCGGGACAACACGAAAGAGTCGCTTTGTCCGGTCCTTGTTGGTAAGAAGATATTTTCTTTTGAAATCAGAGGGAACAGGCGCTACCCGTTCTTCATCGTATACGGCAAGGCGTGCTTTCTCGAGGACCTTTGTAGAGATGTCTGTGGCAAGGACCATGAAGCTACACCCGAATTCCTGTAAAACCATGGCCAGCGTATAGGGTTCTTCCCCGCTGGAACAGCCTGCGCTCCATACAAGGAGGCTTTTTTTGAGCCGGGTCAGTTCAGGCAGCGCCTTGCTCTTAAGATATTCAAAATGTGCAGGTTCTCTGAAAAAGTCTGTCTTGTTGGTGGTCACCTGATTAATCATATCTGTCAGTTCTTGCTCAACTCCGTTTGCGCTGAAGAGGTAATCGCAATACTGGGAAAATGATTTTAAATTGAGCTCACGCAATCTCTTCTGAAGACGGGCTTCAAGCATCGTCTTTTTAGCATCAGCGAGGGTAATGCCGCATTCACTGTAAATGAATTCTCTGAGACGGGTGAAATCGCTCTGTGACATGGTTGCCATCTGGGAGGAATTTACTATTTCCCGGGACATTACATTTTACCTCGCTTCAGATTTATTAGCTCTCATTGATGTCTTAAAAGCACCCTTCTTCGAATTATTTCTTTGCAATTTCTGAGGGCTATCTGGCACATTCTGCTCTTTTAAGAACGCATTGGGTCCGATGAGACGGCACGGTGAAACACCGCTGAACGCACACCCCGGGTTCTCTTGGCCGCATCCTTTCAAAACCCACCCCCTCTGTTTGATATTACACTGGCAAGTAAAGACCTTAAAGTTTGTCATGCCGGACTTGATCCGGCATCCAGTCTTCTCAATGGATTCCGGCTCGCGTGCCCTTCAGGGTATTCGCCGGAATGACGGAAATTCATCTCTTTTGTTGCCGGAGTAATAGAACCGGCAAATAGTCACGGCCCTTTATAGATGAACTCGTAAAAAGTCGATTCTTTTCTTTTTTGTCATTCCGTGCTTGACGCGGAATCCAGTCATTCGACATGTTCTGGACCCCGGCTTTTGCCGGGGTGACGCCTTTGGAACTTTTTACGAAACCTTCCTTCTTGCTCTCTTATTCCAATTCTAAATCAACGATGATATTGAGGCGGCAAGGAGAAGGCGACGAGGCGTATAATAAATACGTCGAGGAAGCCGACAACGCTGCCAACAAAGATAGCGCGTTGATTTAGAAATGGAATTACCCGTTCCCTGCCATCTGCATCTCTTCTCCGCTCATTCCACCGGCCACAGCAAGCTCCTCAGAAGAAAAGACCTTGTCGATATCGAGGAGAATAATAAAGTGGTCATCTCTTTTTCCCATGCCTTTAATGAATTCTGTTTTGAGCTGTGTACCGATCTTCGGGGCAGGCTCCACCTGGTCCGGTTCCAGATCAAAGACCTCCTGTACGGAATCGACAAGGGCGCCGATGATAGCGTTCTCCCCGTCCAGGGAGACCTCAACGACGATAATACAGGTATCGACGGTTTTCTCTGTCCTGGTGAGACCAAACTTGAGTCTCATATCGAGGACAGGGACAACACTGCCTCTTAAGTTGATAACACCCCTCATGAATTCAGGGGTTTTCGGTACCTTTGTGACGGTGGTAAACTCCAGTATCTCGCGCACATTGGAGACACCTAATGCAAAAACCTCTTCACCAAGCTGGAAGGTGAGATACTGTCTTGTATCGGTTATAGATGCTATACTCATGGGTTAACCTCCTTTTTTAACGTCTATTCTCTCTTTGTTGTCATTCCGTGCTTGACACGGAATCCAGTAACTTCAACGAGGTCTGGACCCCGGCTTCCGCCGGGGTGACGGACTTGCTACTCCTTACGAAACCTTCATCGCCTACATTCTTTCAAACTCATCATCCAAACCGTCTTTGCCGTTGCCAAGGTCAAGAGCAACACCGGCACGCTTATGTCCGTTACCGCTTTTATTGGCTGTTACCTTTGGGGCTGTTACCTTTGCGAGGATAACGTCATGATTGATGGCCCGTCCTTTAGTTCCCTGTTGATTCATTGATGGAGCCTTGGATGTCTTTTCGTGGGTATTTACGCCTCCCACCTTGAAGAAGGCTATTGCATCCTGAAGTTGCTCTGCCTGAGAGGAGAGTTCCTCTGATGTGGACGCCATTTCTTCCGTGGCAGAGGCATTCTGCTGGATCACCTTGTCGAGTTGCTGTATTGCCTTACTGATCTGTTCTGCTCCAGTATTCTGCTCATTGCTGGCAGCATTGATTTCGCTCACCAGCTCCGCTGTCTTCTGAATATCAGGGACGATCCTCGTGAGCATCTCGCCGGCCTTCTCTGCTACTTCCACGCTGGAGGCAGAGAGCTTATTGATCTCACCTGCTGCAAGCTGGCTTCTCTCGGCAAGTTTACGAACTTCCGTTGCCACCACAGCAAAGCCTTTGCCGTGTTCACCGGCGCGAGCGGCTTCGATTGCGGCATTCAAGGCCAGGAGGTTTGTCTGTCGTGCGATCTCTTCGATGATGGATATCTTGCTTGCGATCTCTTTCATTGCGCTGACTGTTTCTGATACTGCCTTGCCGCCTTCCTGTGCATCTTTGGCAGCTTTCAGGGATATCTTCTCTGTCTGCTGGGCGTTATCGGCATTCTGTTTGATGTTGGAGACCATCTGCTCCATGGAGGAGGAGATCTCTTCAGCTGAGGCTGCCTGCTCTGTTGCGCCCTGAGACAGCTGCTGGCCCGTACCGCTCATCTGCTGGCTGCCTGTGGCAACATTATCCGCTGCGTTAGTTACATCGCTGACCACATCGGTCAGCTTTACAATCATGTTAGCCAGATTCCTCATAAGTTCATCCTGGGGGGAACGCTCTTTTGCGCTCACCATGAGATTACCGTTTGCAATCTCCTGCGCCATTTTTGTGACCTCATTCATGGCATCGATGAGAACATTCAGGTTGTTCTTGATCTCGTTAAAGTCACCATTATAGGTGTCACTGATCTTTGCTGGTATGTCACCCTTGGCTATCCTGTCGATATACTCGGCTGCCATATTGAGAGGCCCAATGACAGCATTGAGGGTTTCGTTGATCCCCTCAATGATCTTTTTGTATTCTCCTTGGTGTTTTGATGCATCTGCCCGGTTAGCCAGCTTACCCTGAAGTGCCCCATCAACGAGAGTATTGGTATCGGTAACAAGAGCCCTCAATGATTCAACAATCTTTTTTAGTGCGGGGCCAATCTCATCCTTTTCGTCCATTGGCACAATATCCATACTGACGTCACCATCGGCAATCTTCTTCATCGTGCCTACTATGATGTTCTGCAGATCGTCGGCAAATTTATCCATGGCTGCAGCCATAATGCCGATTTCATCTCTCTGATTCATTCCGAGCCGCATTGTCAGATGCCCTTTGCCCATTTCCTGAATCATTTCGACGGTCTTCTGCAGAGGTTTTGTAATGCTTCTGGTAAGAAATAACGCCAGGGCTACCCCTATGATAGCCGCCATAATCCCGATGATCATAAAAATGGTACGCGACATTGCCATGCCTTTCTTGGCCTCATCGAAGCGTTTACGGTTCAGATTCTCCTGAAACTTGACCATATCGTTGCTGATCGTGGTGACCTTGTTGCGGGTAGGTATGGTATATTTCTCGAAGGTAGCTGTCGCCTCCGCTGTCTTCCCTGCCATGCCAAGTTCCAATGTCTTGTTGTTGTTTCCCGCACCCTCCACAAGGGCCGCTTTGAACTTTTTGATGAGGTCTTTTCCTTCCTCATGGGTCTCCAATTTATCAAGTTCATCCATGGCCTTTTTGTAGGTTCCCCTTGCTTCATCGATCTTTTTCTTTGCTTCAACTCTTGCCCCTTGATCACGGGTAACAGCAATCTCCGATATCAGAAAGCTTATAGCGTCAATTGCGCCTCTACATTCGTTGGCAAGAGCTATCTTGGCATTATTCACATTTACCACTCTTTCTAACTGGTCATTGATATTTGAGAAATTGTACAGTCCGATCCCTGCCAGGACTACCAATAACGCCACAACGATGCCAAAACCTATTCCGAGCCTCATACCTATCTTCATCTTGCCTAAAAACATAATGTCTCCTCCTTTTTTGTTGTTGCTAATTTCAGACATATATCAGCCGAAAGCCTTATCTGCCAATTCAACACTTTTTGTTATCTTTTCCACATCCACTATCAATGCCACGGTGCCGTCACCTAAGATTGTTGCGCCGGAGATGTTTTTCACATCTTTATAGAACTTTCCCAGATTCTTTATTACAGTTTGATGTTCTCCAATGACACTGTCTACAACAAGACCGATTCTGTCGCCATTGCTGTTGGTAACGACTATCTGCTCTATGTCAGGTTGCTCTCCCGGTATGGCAAACTCTTTTCTCAGTCGTATGTAGGGAACCAGTTCTCCACGGATGTGAGCCAGATTTCTGCCGTGTGATTGTTTTATATCCTCTCTCGTCAGCTCTACACATTCCTCCACGATAGAGAGGGGGAGAACGAAACAGTTGTTCTCTATATTTACCAGGAGGCCCTGCACTATTGCCAGTGTCAGAGGCAGTTTTATCGTAACGACCGTACCTTTCCCCTTTTCACTGGTAATATCAATTGATGCCCTCAGGGAATCTATAGCCTTTCTCACCACATCCATACCAACGCCGCGACCCGAAACGCTGGTCACTTTTTCGGCCGTGGAGAATCCAGGAGCAAAAATAAAATTATAAACCTCTTTGTCGGTAAGGTCTGCATTGGGAGAGACAAGACCCTTCTCTATTGCCTTGGCAAGGATGGCCTCCCTGTCAAGCCCATTACCATCGTCCTGTATTCTAACATTCACATAAGCTCCTGAATGAGCAGCAGAAAGACGTATGGTTCCCATCTTCGGTTTATAGTAGGCCTCTCTTATATGGGGGGCTTCTATTCCGTGGTCTATGGAGTTTCTGATAAGGTGCACAAGAGGATCATTCAATCGTTCTAAAACGGTCTTATCAAGCTCCGTCTCCGCCCCCTCGGTTATCAGCTCTATCTCTTTGCCAAGTTCCTGGGAGAGATCCCTTACCAGTCTCTTGAAACGACCAAAGATTGTGCCGATGGGGAGCATTCTGATATTGAGCGTATTGTCCCGTAATTCGCCTGTCAGCCTCTCCACTTCCTCGGCAATGGATACAACTTTAGGATCGTGCAAGAGGGATGCTGTCTGGGAAAGCCTCGCCTGGACGGTGACCAGCTCTCCTACGAGGTTAACGAGTATGTCCAGTTTATCGGCAGGGACCCTGATGCTTGCTGCCGGTTCGTCCTTTGCCTTTGCTTTCTCCTTGATGGAACGGAGATGTTCCTGTTCAACAAGCGCTGATTCTACCTTACCTGGTGTGGTAAGCCCCTTATTTATGAGCATCTCTCCTATGGGTTTCTTCTCTTCCAATGTTTTCTGGAGGTCTTCCCTGCTTACATCACCCTTTTCGACGAGGATCTCTCCGAGTCTTTTATCGTCTTCCCCGCTCTCTACACCTGTTTGCCCGTCGATGGCCTCTATTTTCAGATCACACTGGTCTTCCACAAAGATAAAGACATCCTTTATGGCATCAATACCCTGGTCGGTGGTCAGGATGATGTCCCAATAGGTATAGCAGTATTCGGGGTTTATCTCTTCAAGGAGAGGAATCCGGTCTGTCTGGGCAACGGTCCTGCACTCACCCAGTGAATGAAGTTCATTGAGGAGCATAATGGGGTTTGTACCGCCCAGGAATATCTCTTTCTCCGGGGCAAAGCGTATCCGGTAGGTTACCGTCTTGGAGTGGGGTGGCGAGGCTCCTTCGGGTTGAGCAGCAAAAGATGGAGGTTTGGGGGGGGTGACAGCTTCATCTTTTGCAACTAACCGTTTAAAAGCATCTACGACCTCTGAAGGGGTTAGTCCCTCGGGAGCCTCGCCTTGGGGGATTTCATCAAGCATACCTTTTATAATATCCTTTGCCGTAAGGGTAAGATTGATCAGTTCCTTTGTAACCGGTATTTCGCCTTGTCTCACCCTGTCGTAAACCGTTTCGATCTGGTGGGTAAAGGCCGCAATGTCATCGAAGCCGAACATGGCCCCGGAGCCCTTTATCGTATGCATGGCACGGAAGACCCTTCCGATCAGTTCCTGATCATCCGGTGATCCTTCGAGATCGAGAAGAGCTGATTCAAGCTCTACGAGCAGTTCCCGTGCTTCTTCCTGATATGCTGCCTTGTGTGTGTCCATCATCCAAGCACCTTCTTAACAACTGCTAAGAGCTGTTCCGGTTTAAAAGGCTTGATAAGCCAGCCTGTAACCCCTGCAGATGTACCTTCCTGTTTTTTTGAATCCCGCGATTCTGTGGTGAGCATGATGATGGGGATGAATTTATAGGAAGGGTTTGCCCGTATACCGTGAGCGAGGCCCATCCC
>PNOF01000016.1 GCA_013824645.1 Syntrophus sp. (in: bacteria)
AAGTCACTACCGAAATATCACGCAATGAAAAGCCGGAAACCTTCGAAAAAAGTAAAAAAGTGGCCAGACGCGGCGGGGGAGTTGCCGGAAAAGCACGGGAAGAAACGGAAAAGGAATTAGGAAGAAGCATTGTAACCAACCAGAACTTTTTACCGAGAAAGAAGAAATGAACAGAGCATAAGGACTTGTGAAACTCTTCCAGGGAGTTTGCAAATCTTTTCTTTTCCACCACCTGGCCATAGCTGCGTTATTTATCTTTAATCCCTCCATATTCTCTTTTAGTCTCCTCGATGCTTTGCAGACCGCGTTCGAGGTTGGTGTAGCTTTGCTTTACAAGCCGGTTTTCGTCATCTTTATCTAAAGTTCATCTAAATGTTTATCTAAAGTTTATCTAAAACGTATCCACTTTGGAGGATCATTGGGAGCGCATTAAATTCCTAACAGCTATCTACCGCCCACTAATAATGCTCTGCCGATTGCCCCGATAGACCATTGTCTCCCCCCTTATGCTCTATTACACATTATTGGAAATGTTAGCTTTTATAACATATACTTGACATATTTACCAACATAGGTATACTATCAGAAGGGTGAAAGAAATGGCTCATATTGGCAAAAGGATAAAGGAACTCAGGTCGAAGTCTCAGATGAGCCAGGAAAAGTTGGCTCAATTGCTGGGCGTATCGCGGCCGACGATGTCACAGATTGAGAACGGACAGAGGAAAGTTAGTTCTGAGGAAACGAAGAAGTTGGCGGAGGTCTTTCGCGTGTCCGTTGATAGCTTGCTTGACCTGGTATCAGAACCGGAAGTCACTATCTGTGAAGAAAAGGCGAGCTATGAGGCTAAGCCTAAAATCAGGATTAATGTACCCCAGAAACACCTTGAGAAATTCAAAGAGGTTCTTCTGTATATCCTCAACAAAGTTGGCTCAAAGTCGAATATCGGCGAAACTGTGGTCTATAAGCTCCTCTATTTCATAGACTTCAATTACTATGAGAAATATGAAGAACAGCTCATCGGCGCAACATACATCAAGAACCGCTTCGGACCGACACCTGTTGAATTCATAAAGATTGTCGAGACGATGATCGATAAAGACCTCATAAAGGTAAAGAGTAAATATTTTGATTACCATCAGGCAAAGTACCTGCCTCTACGTAAACCTGATCTCACAAAATTTAAGGCAACCGAAATTGCAGTCATCGACGATGTACTAAACAGACTTTCCGATATGAATGCAAGCCAGATAAGCGATTACTCCCACGGCGATGTCCCCTGGATGACCACAGAGGAGGGTGGACCCATTGAATATGAGTCTGTTTTCTACAGGACCTTGCCATATTCTGTAAGAGAGTATAGTGAAAATATTTAATGAAGTGCTTCGCCTTCCCGATTTCGACAGGGACACGAAGAGGCTTCTGAAAAGATTTATAACCCTCGAAGACGATCTGAGAATCTTCATAGAAAAAGAACTTTATCTGTATCATAAATTGAAAATAGACAACAAAGGAGTCTTCCCTCTTGCGGGTCTGGATATTGCTGCTCCACGTGTCTTTAAAGCAAAGAAATTTGCCTGTCGTTCCCTTGTCGGCAAGGGTGTGCATTCCGGTATAAGAGTCATATACGGTTACTATGCAGAGGAAGACAAAATTGAGTTGATCGAAATCTACTTTAAGGGCGATAAAGAAAACGAGGACAGGCAAAGAATTTTGAGACAGTATAAATAAGGGTGCAACTTCTCACACGAGATGACGCCCGTTACAAGACTTATTTCCCCACGGTAAAAGTTATTGGTCCAAAAGTAAAATAGTTTTCTGCCGGTCTCTAAATCATAAATAGAAACAACTTTATAACGCAGCTAACTTCTTGGGGTTCCATCAATTTTCGCTGCCGTTCAGGTGACTACTCTTGTGGTATTTTTTTCAGTTGTTCGATAAAAATAGAGAGGTCTTCTTTTGCTATGTTCCACACCACATCAATATTAACGCCGAAATAGTCGTGGATCAGCTTGTCTCTTGTGCCTGCAATTTCTTTCCACGTTATATGGGGATAGTTCTTTTTGATATTGTCAGAGAGAAGCTTGACCGCTTCTCCTATGACCTCGATATTCCTGATTACAGCGTCTTGCGTTTTGTGGTCTTTTATGAAATCGTCGTATCCCATCCGTTCAGTATAGGACCGTATGCGATGACCACATTCAATGATATCCTCGATGAGTTCCTGGTCGCTTCGTTTAGACATAGATCAGGGTTTTCCGTATGTCATCTGCGACCTTTCTGACACGTATATTTTCAAGACCGGCTTGCGTTAAAAGATCTACTTTTCTTCCCAGAATTCCCTCAAGGTATTCGACAAGCCTGATAAATTTGAAGCCCAAAGGCCTGCTGAACTCTACAATGAGATCGATGTCGCTGCTATCGTTATCGGTCCCGGTTGCAACAGAACCGAAGAGACCAATCTTCTCGACGCCAAATTCCGAAGAAAGATAGTCGCGGTCTTTTCTGATCTTTTCTATAGTATCGTTTTTAATGGCCATTTTATATACCTCAATTTTTGATTCTACAAATATTATTCATCATAGGCTGAATTTAATCAATGATTTTATTGTATCATGGAGATTTCCTGTGGGGAGTTTGTACTTGCCCAAAGATATGGAGGATGTTTTGCTGAAGAATTCTTTCTATCATGTAAGTGTAATTGCCATATAATCGGAATAAACTTTAAGTGCAAATATGATATCCAACACAATGAGGGTAATATTTCAAATCGGGCGGGATGGTTATTTCTGCCAATCGGATTTGATGAATTCCAGTATCTTCTGTGCCCGTTCCGAATAGAGATTTATGCCGTCCCAGTTGGGCTGGAGGAGGATTTTTTGCATGAGCAGCCCGTCATCACCAAACCACTGGGGCAGGATGCCGCCGAAGAAATAGCCCTTTTCTTTCAGCATGGTGACGATTGCGCCGATCCAGGGCCATGACAACTTGAGCCATACCTGGATTACCTGCACGTTCTTACTCAGGATAAGTTTTTCCTCTTCAGAAAAAGCGTTCTCAAAATCAGCGCCTGCTTCAAGGACGGCCACACGGGCTACCTGGGCAAAGTCGAATATCTGCCTGTCCAGATGTGTTTGCGGCAGGGAAGGGAGATCGTCTGTTGATGGAGAGAGGGTCCGTTTGTCGTCAAGACCGCCATAGATGTATTCAAAGTAATCGGCATACATAGGGGGAACATGGACGGTATGCGGCCTTGGTGTAATGGTCATGAACATGAGCAGTGTCGATACCCGTCCCGAGGCGCTCTTTTCCTTCTCGTAAGCCTCCGCAGGCATAAGGTCGATTTCAATGGCCGTGTCTACCATGGGCAGGTTTGTTGCGGCAGCTTTCTGGATATATATGTGATTACAGACCGGTTCGCCGAAGAATATGTTCAAATCGTCAATTTTAGGTATGACCTCTTTGACGTACTGAAAAATCATGCTCATAATACCGGCATTCCGGAAATCCGGCGAAACCGCCCCGTTTCCTTTCTCATAAACGCCTTTGTCAGGTGCGGCGCGAAAGAGGGAACTGTATCCCACAATCCTGTTTTCGGGTGTACGGACAACGATGGGTATATTGTCCTGGTTCTTAAATGCCGAAACGAGCTGGCCGGGATTATAGACTATCTTTGCCGGATATCCGTCTCCGTAGACTTCGGTAAAAAGCCTGCCCACGCCTTCTGCATCGTCGGGTCGGAACATATCAACGGTCAATGTTTCTTTGTTCATTTCAACTCCTTAACTCGTAATTGCTCTTCTAACTTCCGAAAATTGTATCATTTTGCAGGATAACCAGCTATCCCTGATAGTCCATTACTCCCCCTTGCACAGACTGCGCATAACGCGCATTTACGACACGAAACGAATGCTTTATTCTCCAACTTTTCCGGGGAGTTTGCAAATATTTTTTATCGTTGCAGTAAATCAATGAGATCTCCTCGGGGTGTTGCTATGCGGGCATAAAGTGGAGTCTCTTTGTCGCCACATCGGCCACAACTACTTTTATTGTAACCTTGTCCCCGATGCGATATATTTTTCTTGTTCTTTTTCCTATAAGTCTGAATTTTTCTTCTTCAAAGTGATAATAGTCATTGGTAAGATCCGCAAGGAGTATGAGGCCTTCTATAAAAATATCACTAAGCTCTACAAAAAAACCAAAGGCAGTAATGTGAGAGATAATTCCTTGATATACTTCACCAATCTTGTCTTTCATAAAAAGAATTTTTATTCTGTCTTCAAGCTCTCTTTCGGCATCCATGGCCACTCTTTCTCTTTCAGAAAGGTGAGCTGCCACACTTTCAAGATCTTCATCAGAATATAGTCGTACGTTATTGCCTAAGCTTTTTAATGATCTGTGGCAAACGAGATCGGGATATCGACGGATAGGTGATGTAAAGTGGAGGTAACAGTCTGATGCGAGACCGAAATGACCCTTGTTAAAGGCACTGTAACGGGCCTGTTTCATGGATCTCAAAAGGACTCTATTAACGAAAAATTCATAGTCTGTCCCCCGTGCCCTTTGCAGAATAGATTGCAGGAGATGATCATTGGTGGATGTTTTTTTGTGTCCAATGGGCAATGTACAAACAAGGGTTTCAATATCCCTCAGCTTTTCTCTCTCCGGAGGTTCATGAATTCTGTATATTGCGGGAAGGTTATTATCTCGAAGAAAACGGGCTACAGCTTCATTCGCAGAGACCATAAATTCTTCGATGATCTGATGAGAGAAGAATCTTTGTGACCGGATAATTTCTTTAATGCCTCCCTTACTATCGAGAACGACCTCCGGTTCGGGAAGATCAAAATCAAGGCTTCCCCGGTTCTCGCGATTACCCTTAAGAAGCAGTGCAAGTTCTGCCATATGTTCAAGATCCGGCATCAGCATTTTCAATTCTTTTTTTATTTCTTTATTTCCTCTCACGAGGACTTCTTCGACTTGTCTGTAAGTGAGTCTTTTTATGCTTTTGATAATTGATTTTTCGAAGGTGCTTTTTATGACATTGCCCTTGCTATCGTATTGGATCTTTGCAGTAATGGCCAGCTTGTCTTCTGACGGATTGATACTGCATAAACCATTAGATAATGCTTTTGGAAGCATTGGAAGGACTTTTCCGGGGAAATAGATACTTGTTCCCCGTTCACAAGCTTCCCTGTCAAGATGAGAATCAATTGCAACATAGGAAGACACATCAGCTATAGACACGAAAAGTGTATAGCCCTGTTTTGTTTTTTCAATGCAGACGGCATCGTCAAAATCTTTTGCCAGTTCACCATCTATTGTGACGTGTTTCAGTTTCCGCAAGTCCGCCCGTTTTTCCTGTGTCGTATCCGGACTGAGGTTCTTCGTTTCTAATTCTGTTAGTTTTTTAAAACGGGCAGGGAGGTTGTGCTTGTATTCAATAAAATTGGTTATGGCTTTGACGTCATTAAGGCCGTTTTCAAAATGCTTGACAATATCACATTCGGGTTGCTCCTGCGCATCGGGAAATCTGGTAATTTTGGCCGCAACGAGATCTCCATCAATTACTTTTAGTTTCTTTGGAGCATTCACTACGTTAAAGTTGTAATTATATCGAGTATCTTCTGGTGTAATATAAAGTTTATTGTTATATAATTTAATAAAGCCTATAATATTATGAGTATTTCGTTTTATTATTCTAATTATTTTTCCTTCTTTGCGCCCTCGGAATGTTTTTTCCACTCTTGCTATAACCTGGTCCCCGTGAAAAGCTTTTTTCATAAACTGTCCGGGAATAAAGATATCTTTCATCTTTTCTTTGTTGGGAATAACGAATCCGTTACCGCTTTTTGTACACCAGAGGGTGCCTGTAACGAGATCCATTTCATCGGAAATACCGAACATATTGTTCTTTAGTTTTAAAAGGAGTCCTTTTTTTATAAGATCTTTGAGAAGCCTTTTCAGTGCTTTTCTCTGCTTTGTATTGATCGCAAAAAATTCATTGAAATGGTGCATGCCAAGAGGTCTTTTTGCCTCCTTGAAGACACTAAGAAGATTTTTTTCGTTGACTTCAAGATAGAGTTTATTCTTTTTCATGATATGTAACCCCCGCTTCTTTATACCACGATTAGCTGCCGTTTCCAATATTTCGGGATCGTCGGTTGATATTTTATTGATATGCCCTTATCTTGAATATGAATCGCGAGTCAGAGGCGGACATAATTTAAAGTATTTTGACGCTTGAATAGAGAAATTGCCGGGGATCCTCATCAGAAAGATAGATCCCCGGCAATTTATTGTTAGTCGTTAATTCCGGCTAGTCTTTTCGCAGCTTTTTTCTTGCTCTCTGTATCGGTTTCCCGGAAAATAGTCACACGGTGGGCCTCGGGCGATCCGCCGCCATGAATGTCGGAAATGGTATCGGCGCTCTCAAGGGCCAGTTTTTCAGCCAGTCTGTACATGCTGATACGTTTTTCAACAGGGACGCTGTCAACGCCTTTGAGATATTTCTTCAAGAGACCGCCGATCTCAGGATTGGCAAAATCTCTATCAGACGGCAAGTCAGCAACGAACCCGCCGCATGCGTCGATCATAAGTCTGGTAGCTTCGGACATTTCCTTACCCTCATGTATTTTGGAGGCATTGGCAAGTACAGTGTCGATAAAGTAGGTCCCCGAAGGTTGTTTCTGGCCTTCATAGGAAGAGGCTAAGCAGCATCCATACAAGGTCTCTGCACGGTGGATCATATCAATGACTTTCTGTTTCAGGTGCGTGACCTTCGAGGTCCCGTTGTAATCCATCAAGGTCAGTGCGGTTCCGATCATACAATCAATTTTGCCCGATTTGCATCCGCCGTGGCTCTGCCGGTGTAAGGAAGAAAACTTGACGACCATTTCAGAGGCAAATTCAGTCTCGCCGCACATGAAGACACGGTCCCATGGCACGAAGACGTTGTCAAAAATGAGGGTAGGGCAGTACTTGGAATAGTAAGCGTTACCGATGTCACAGCCGTCCAGTTCGCGCATGTCGAGGGTGGATCTGCCAATAACGTGGATGAGTCCCTTGGTATCGGAGGGGATGGCAAAGGAGATGGCATACTCCGTGTCCGCTTTTCCCATGGCCCTGCTGGGAAGGACAATAATCTCATGAGAGGAAAGGGAACCCGTCTGGTGTGATTTGGCTCCGCGTACAATGATACCGTCGTCTCTTTTCTCGACTACATGGAGAAACATGTCCTTGTCGACTTGCTCGTTAGGGCTGAGGGAACGATCGCCCTTGACGTCTGTAACACCGGCATTTCCGGTGAGGTCGTTCTTCTGCATGTATTTCAGAAATTCTGTAAAATTCTTGTTGTAGGTAGTGCCGTACTTCTTGTCGATGTCGTAGGTTACTATGGCCAGGGCAGATAGGCAGTCCAGGCCGGTGCAACGCTGGTGGCATGTCCCAACGTAATTGGCCACTTTGCGGTTTACCTTCACTCGTGCTACCAGATCCGCAACGCTGGATGGGGGCAGCGTGAACCTGCTTACCGGCTCATTGATGAGCGGACTTACGGTTACCATGAGGTCCTTGTTCTCAGACATATTGGCCAGTTCATAGGTAGCTCCCGTTGCCTCTATACCGGGACGCAGGCGAGGGTTGTCTACGATGTTAGTGAGACGTTCTCCGAACATATATGCTGTGGGTTTGAGGGCGCGAATCGATTCAATGTATTCGTCTTTTGTTTTGAGAGCCATAACTGTGTTACCTCCTGAAAATAAAATTCATTAAAAAGCAAAGCCGCCATACCCCTCATGGGGATAGATATTTTGCTTTAGAATTCTGCTCGTTCCTGTTCTGCCAGCATTTTCCTGACGCTTGAGAGAACTTGTGTCTTTACATTGGTAATGTGATTCTTGAGCACTGTTTGGGCTCTTTCAAGGCTGCGCAACGAAACGCTGTCGTATATCTCCTGATGTTCCTGATCAGTTGACGAAAGCGATCCACTGGGAAGACCGCCGTACTTGAGAAAGAGGATATCAAAGAGGTTCCGGAGGATACGAATCTGTGTTTCTTTGCCTGAAAGCGATGCCAGGGTAAGGTGAAACTCTTTATTTTTGAAGAGCCGCTCTTTCAGATAGAAGTCACGTTCTGCTGACAGGTGTTCTTCCATTGCCTCTTTAAGCACGTTGAGACCCTCTTTTTTAATATTATGGATAGTAGCGGTAAGAAGCGAGGGTTCAATAAGTTCCCTCATCTCATAGACCTCTTCGACCTCCTTGATGCTGAAAGGTGTTATATGGAAACCGCGATTCGTCTCATGAGTCACGAACCCCAGCAGCTCAAGTCTCTTGAGTGCCTGTACGATGGGAGTAGGGCTTAACTCAAGCTTTTCAGCGAGATCCCGGTAGGCGATCCTTTGACCCGGCACAAGCTCTTTCGTATAAAGCATGCGGCGGATTCCCTGATAGGCAATCTGGCTGCTGTCTTCAAGCGGTTTTTCACTCTTCTTCTGCTTACGCATAGGCATTTTCGCATCCTTTTCTTTTTTTGTATTGAATCATACAATATCCTACAACAATTAAATCATATTTACAATTAAATATATATTTAAAGAAACTATTGATTATTCGATTCTTTATGTGATTCTTTTCGTTGACTTTTATGTCATGACAATTTTATAATTCCCAATGTGATTATAAAATTAATGAGTAAAATTAGTTCAACTAATTTAAAGGAATGGAATTGAAATGAGACTTCATGAATATGAGGCATTAGACATTTTTGAACAACACCGTATACCTGTTCCACGGCGCGGTGTTGCCCAGACAGTCCATGAAGCTGTTCATGTGGCTGGAGAAATAGGGTATCCGGTCATGCTGAAGGCACAGGTTCTCGTCGGTGGCCGTGGACTTGCCGGCGGTATCAAGATGGCATCAACGTCGCAGGAATTGAAAGATATAGCTGAGGACCTTTTTGCTTCAGAAATCAAAGGGTTCCCTGTGAGAAAGATACTTGTCTGCGAGAAGGTGGAGATCGCGAAAGAACTCTATGTGGGCGTAACTATAGATGGCTATTCGGGAAAGCCTGTTATTGTCGTCTGTACAGAAGGCGGCGTGCTTATCGAGGAAACAGTGAAGAACTCACCTGAAAAGGTTGCCGCTATTCATATTGACTCTTCTTTCGGTTACTACCCCTATCAGGCCCGTGGCCTTCTGAAAATGCTTGGTCTGAACCAGCAATTGGTTACCTCCTGGAGCGATGTGATTGGACAGCTTTTCAATATAGCCACATCTTATGAGGCTCTTATTGCCGAAATCAACCCCCTCGTTGTTCTTCCTAACGGTGGCTTGCTTGCTGTCGATGCTGTACTGGAAGTGGATGATTCAGCCCTGTCAAGGATTCGTCATCCTCTTCCGGACCGTGTTGACCGGATTGAGAATCCAATCGAGCGCAGAGGTAGGGAAATTGGTGTCACTTATGTAGACCTTGATGGAGATATTGGTCTCATCTCTTCCGGGGCTGGTCTTGGAATGGCCTCTATGGACATCATTGGTCAAAATATGAAACCGGCCAACTTCCTTGAAACAGGCGGAGGCATTACAGCGGATTTGCTTTACAAGTGTATGGACCTCATTATGATGAAGCCCGGCCTGAGAGGTATATGCATAAATGTGTACGGCGGGATCAACCCCATTCATGAAGGTGCAAAGGGTGTTGTCCGTTATATAAAAGAACACAATATGAAGATTCCTATAGTCGCTAAGGCGCTTGGCAACCGTCAGGAAGAGACCTGGGAGATCCTTAAGTCAGGCGGTGTCCACGTGGTGACAGACCCGGCCACAGAAAGCGCTATTGACCGCCTCTATGAGCTGGTAGGAAAAGGGTAGTCGGAGGACAGGCGCAAGCCTGGGAAAAACCGTAAATCGTGAATGGTAAATCGTAAATAGCATAGAACAAAACACGGTTTTTTAGAGGCTAAAAAGCGAAAACAAGCTTAGCGAATTCACGAGCGAGAAAGGGAGGATCACACGGCTTTGCCGGGTGATGGGGCGACCAACCATGAGGGTGTGGAAGGCGCTATCCCAATAATAAAAAGATTGAGGTAGGTGTATGAGCATATTGATTGATGATTCTACCCGTGTCATTGTACAAGGGATAACCGGTCGTATCGGGAGTGTGCAGACCCAGTGGATGCTTGCTTACGGAACAAAGGTCGTAGGTGGTGTTACACCGGGTAAGGGGGGGTCTACCGTTGAAGGGGTACCTGTTTTTGACAGCGTTATGGAGGCTGTGAAGGAGACGGGGGCCAATGCTTCAGTCTTTTTTGTACCGGCAGCTTTTGTGCTTGATGCATTTCTGGAGACCATTGATGCCGGGGTCAAACTCATCGTTATTGTCCCGGAACACATACCCGTCAGAGACGTAGTGAAAATGCGCAGCTACGCAATTGAAAAAGGAGTTTTTGCTCTGGGTCCCACAACACCGGGCATCCTTGTGCCGGGGAAAGGGAAAATAGGCATCATGCCCGCCTCTCTCTTTGCACCGGGCCGTGTGGGGATTATCTCCCGTAGCGGTACGCTTTCCTATGAATTTGCAGGTATTCTGTCGCAGAGCAATGTGGGTCAGAGCGCTGTGGTGGGAATGGGCGCCGATCCGGTTGTATTGAGAAACCTCGCTGATATTCTTGAACTCTTCGAAAAGGACGAAGGAACCGATGCTGTGATTGTAGTGGGTGAAGTGGGAGGAGAACAGGAAGAGAAAGCTGCCGGGTTCATTTCCAGGAAGATGAGCAAACCCGTAGCTGCCTATATTGCTGGTCGTCATTCACCACAAGGAAAGCGCATGGGACACGCCGGCGCTATTGTCCGGGGTGCCACGGGAACTGTCGATGGCAAACAGGGCGCCTTGCGTGCAGCCGGAGTTGAAGTGCTTGAAAGCCCCATACACGTTGCCGGTTGGGCGAAAAAGCATAAACTTTCATAAGGGATAGGCTAAAACTCCTATTCTCAATTATGCGGCTATACTAAGTTCTTATAAACTACCAACATTGAAACGCTGCCGGACTTCCTCTGCTTTCCCGCATGTGCGGGGACCTTCAGGACATTTTCCGTTGAGGCATGCCGGGCCTGCCTGGTGAAATATTACCGGCGCGACAGGCTTCACCAGTTTCAACATGGAAAACGCCATTTCCCGGATTTCCCATTGTGCCCGATTACATAATCGCAAGCTGAAAAAGTGAAGGAGTTCGCGGGCATTCATGGTTACCATAATTTTTGTCTCTGTTGCATTCGGTAGAATAAACCGCGCATCTTCACGGGCCTCTTCAACCTCATAGCCGATTTGGTTCAGTCTTTCCACAATGTATGCATAGCGTTCTTGAATGTCATTCATGAGGCTCTCGAAATCCGTCTTCAACTGCTCATTGCTCTCTATTGACGGGGGAATAATGTAGTCAAATTCTTCCTCATCAACGTAGCGTTGGGACTGTTGGCTATACGATGCAAGGCGGTGTCGGACGAGCTGGTGTGAACAGGCGCGCGATATCCCCTCAATGGCAAAAGTAAACGAGCTGTGCTCGACAGGGCTTAGATGACCTATTGATACAAGTTTTTTCAGGAAGACACGGCGATCAGCTTCATTGTTATCTGATACTACCTCGTCGATGCTTGAAGGGCTGTAGCAAAGTTTTGCGGCAGCGCTGATTGTCTTTTCTGCATCCGGAGAGTGACTTATTAACATTACTTTCAGCCCTGTTTTCATAAACAATCCTTTTTATTCGATTTTCTTTGCCTCATCAAACTTCGATACCCCTCTCTCTGAGTTCTGCTAATTTTTTCTTGGAGCACTCTTCACAGCGGAATTCCGGATTTGAGTCGCGTATTTTATCATATTCCTTTGCCTTGACGATCCGATAACCCCGCGCTTCTTTTCCGCAATCAACACAAACGATGACATCCTTTACTTCCCATTGCACAGAAAGGCTTTTTGAAGTGAAGATAAACATATCTACCCAGAAGAATATGAGACCGCCTATCAAATTTGCGATGACTGTAGCTGTTATTTTATCCGTAGAAGCAAGTACAATAATAACTCCATAAAGAATAGGAGTAGACAACTGCCAACGGAGTAAGTATAAACCATAACGTTTAAAGTTAATCTGTTTCAAGATACCCTCCTTTTAATTATTATTAGTATTGGCCGGAATCCAGTATTAGCAATCTACAGGATTTCATAAACATCAACTGTCTTTTTAATAAGATCTACTCCCGCATCCAAAATAGTGCGTTAATGTCGGGTAGTTCGCCCCCTGTTCCCATTTTGATGCTGCCTGTGGACTTATCTGCAGGACGTTTGCCAAGTTGATCTGTTTGAGACCATGTTGTTCTCTTAAGAAACGTATCCTTTTTTCAACTTCCATCACCACACTGTATAATAAAACTGTGCCTTTTTCAACAACCGGGAAATTAAAATAATTCAACCATAGGTTGATAAAATAGCTGTTTCCTAAAGCAAATGTAAAAAACTTTTCCCATAGGTCTTCTTTGCTACGTTATAACCTTATTTTATAATGCACTATAATCCAGAGTAGTCTTTTCTCTTGAAAAAGAACCCTAATTCTTAGACAATAATAATGCAAGCGAGCCCGGGTAAAATGACATCCCAGGAAATAGTCAGCAGTATAAGTTTTAAGAGGAGGGTTAATGTTGAATAATCCAAAAGAATTTCAATCGAACAAAGCGCAATATGACATTATACATTTTGAGGCCCTGGGCCCTGAAGCAAAACACCTCAAGGAAGAAATATTGAAGGCTCAACAGAAAAAAGAGCTTCCCGAAGAACACAAATATCTCATAACGCCCAGTAATGTGCAGGCTTTTTTAAAGGAAAACCCTGAAATATTTCTCCCGGAAATTATTACGACAAAAACGCATTCGATCCTCCCGGAGTCGTATTTAGAGGGAAATAAAAAAAGCATAATAACGCGAAGCGCCGGATACGATCATTTCGAGTATTTGGCAGAAAAAGCGAATATAACCTCTCTTCGGGAATATTGTGTAAACGCTGTCGCGCAAACAGCGATGAAATTTCTTTACGTGACAGCGGGTGAATTAAATCATTACACAAAAAATACGGCAACTTTCGAAAGAAATAATTCCAATGCCTTTATGGAGTTAGACAAACATAAAATCCTTACCGTTTATGGAGTTGGAAAAATTGGCAAGAGAATTTATGAACTCGCTGAAGTAAACGGACTGACTGTTCAGGGAGTTGATATACGACAGGAACAGCTGAATGATGCATATGAGGGGAAAGTAACCTTTGTCTCGAAGGAGAATGCTATTGAGACAAGCGACGTCATAGTAAACGCTATGAATCTTACCAGAAACGCAGAGAGCAGATTCTATAATATTGGATATTTTTCAAAAGAATATCTTTCAAAAGCAAAAACAGGCATACTATTTATTAACATAACAAGGGGGGAAATTGCACCCGAATCAGGGTTATTGGAATTGTACCTGTCTGAGACAATCAAAGGAATAGGTTTAGACGTATTCACGAACGAATCTCAATTTGCAAAATTGTTAAATGATGATGCAGTAACAGGCAACGATCTTTCGGCGGCACAAGTAATGGTAAAATCATCCATAGACCGTACTGCCAACATCTATGTCCAGCCGCACCAGGGTTTCAATTCAGATGTCGCGGCACGAACCAAGGCAGTGGAGGCAATAAAACACGTCATATCGTGGTATAATAACAAAGGAAGATGCTTTGACGAACAGTTGCCCTACTATTGAAATCAGAGCCGTTCAACTTCAGTTCTTTCCTGGATTTTTCGGCAAGCCTCTTTTGTTCCTCACGGTGAGTGAAAATGGCCGATCGGTATTATCTACTCACATCACAGAACTGTCTGGTGTAGATAATTATAGACGGATCATAAAGGATTTCGGCATGACCTGTAATTATGTGTTTAAGAAAACAAGGGGGGGGGTGAAAAAAAGAAAAGCAGGTTCAGATCTCTCTGAACCTGCTTTAGTGGGCTTAGCCTTTTTTTACGTTTGCTGCTGCAGGACCTTTGGGGCCGGCTACAACATCAAAACTTACGGTTTCGCCTTCAGCCAGGGATTTAAAACCGCTGTCCTGAATTGAAGAATAGTGCACAAATACATCAGCGCCATCTTCTGCTGTGAGAAAACCAAAACCTTTTGACTCGTTAAACCACTTTACTGTACCTTTTGTCATATCGACATACCTCTTTGTTTAGAATTTTGAAGGATACGGAACTGAGTTACGAAGATACAACAAAAATGAAAATTTCTGCTTTACAACTAACAGGTGCTTCCGAAACTTCAAGATTTATCATAACATAATAAAATAAAAAATACAATACTTTATATTTGCTCACTCAGGGACAACCAGGCTTATACAACTTGCTGACACATTGCCGCAAGGGTTTAACCGGTAAAGAACTCTCTCATTGTTTTAACGATGTACTCCTTTTCCTTCTTTTTCAGTTCAGGGTATACAGGCAGCGCGAGGCTTGTCAGAGCTGATTCTTCAGCAATAGGGAAGTCACCTTTCCTGTATCCGAGATAGTCAAAACATGGCTGGAGATGAAGTGGGAGCGGGTAGTAAACTCCTGTTATAATTCCTCGTTCTTTGAGAAAGTTCTGGAGTCTGTCCCTTTCGCTTGTACGGATCACGTAATGATGAAAGATGTGTGACGAATCATCTTCAATGACAGGTAATATTATAGGGAGATCATGAAATTTATTATTGTAGTAATTCCCGGTTTCTATCCGTTTCCTGTTCCATGATTCAAGGTGAGGGAACTTCATTGCAAGGGCACAGGCCTTGATCTCATCAAGACGGCTATTGAGACCGATCATTTCGTGATAATACTGGTTGCCCATACCGTGGACCCTCAGCTTTTTCAACTTCTCTCCGAGATCATCTCTTTTGGTCAGGACCATACCGCCTTCACCTATGCCGCCCAGGTTTTTTGTAGGATAAAAACTTGTTGCCGATATGTCGCCGAAGCTGCCCGACATCCTGCCATTTTTCCTTGAACCAAGTGACTGGGCGCTGTCTTCAATAATAGAGATGTTATATTTCTTTCCCAATGCGCATATCCGGTCCATTTCGCAGAGCTTTCCGAACAGATGGACAACAGTAATCGCCTTTGTGCGTGGAGTGATTGCCTTTTCGATCAGGGCAGGGTCGATGTTCATACTCTTTGTGTCAATATCTACAAAGACCGGTTTTGCACCCACAAGGGCGACAGAGCTGGCCGTAGAAAAGAATGTATAGGGTGTTGTAATGACTTCGTCATCTTTTCCGATGCCGACAGCCATGAGAGCAAGAATAAGGGCATCTGTCCCGTTCGCACAGGAGACTGCGTGGGGAACACCTGCGTAAGAAGAAATTTGCTGTTCTAACTGGGTGCAGTATTTACCGAGAATTAACCTCTGCTCATCAAGGATTTCCTTGATCCCTGCCATTATTTCCTTTTTAACTACCTTATACTGGGCCTTCAGATTAATAGGTGGTATATTCATCATAGCTCATTTCCTTTCAGGGATTTTCATGCAATATCTTTGCAATGAGTACCTATACTATCATATTTATGTTTTATATCTCAAGAATTCATTGAAAAGAATGTATCCTGTTTACAACAGGGAAACTTGGACAGAGCTAAAGACCTGTAAGCAAAAGTGCAAAAAAACAAATAGAGCATAAAAACAAGGAACAGTTATTAAAATTATTGACAATGGACTGTAATTACGTTAGAAGATTGTGAAAATTTATGCAATTGCACTATAACTTTAGGAGGACTGTATGAAAGAAGCGGTTATCGTATCATGTGCAAGAACAGCAATAGGACAATTCGGCCAGTCTCTGAAAGATGTACCTGCTGTTAAGCTCGGCGGAATAGCAATAAATGAAGCCGTAAAAAGGGCAGGGATAAGGCCTTCGAAGAATAAGGACAAAGATTTTGCCCCGGCCATCTTTGAAGGAAAAACTGATACGGAACTTGAGGCAAAATATTACGATTATGACAGCAGCCTGAAAGAAGTTGTTATCGATGAAGTTATCATGGGTAATGTGCTTCAGGCGGGTCTTGGCCAGAACTCAGGAAGACAGGCGAGCATTCATGGCGGTATTCCAAAAGAAACATCGGCTTATACCATTAATAAAGTCTGTTCGTCAGGGCTCAGGGCCATTATAAACGGTATGCAGTCAATTATGGTAGGTGACAATGAAGTGGTTGTAGCGGGCGGTATGGAGAACATGAGCCAGGCCCCTTTTGCGCTCCCATCACTCAGGTTTGGCGCAAGAATGTTTGATACAAAGGCAATTGACCTTATGGTCCTTGACGGTATCTGGGAAATTTTCTATGACTATCATATGGGATTTACAGCGGAAAATATTGCCGCGAAATACGGCATATCAAGGGTCGAACAGGACACCTTCGGTCTTATTAGTCATCAGAGGGCGATGAAAGCAATAAAAGAAGGCCTCTTCAAACCTGAAATTATCCCTGTAGCGATTCCCCAGAAAAAGGGTAAACCCCCCATCATTTTTGATACCGATGAAAGACCTATGGATACAACACTCGAGAAGATGGCTGCTATCCCGACCGCATTTAAGAAAGACGGAACCGTTACGGCAGGCAATGCATCCGGTTTAAACGATGCTGCAGCAGCAGTTGTGATCATGTCCAGGGAGAAAGCCCAGGAAATGGGTATAAAGCCAATGGGAAAAATTATCGCATGGGCTAATGGCGGTCTTGATCCCGCATATATGGGTCTCGGTCCTATCCCGGCAATCAGGAAAGCCCTCAAAAAAGTTAACCTTACCATTGACCAGATCGATCTTATCGAACTCAACGAAGCCTTCTCTTCCCAGGCGCTTGCCTGCATTAAAGAGCTTGGCGTAAATACGGATAAATGCAATATGTTCGGCGGCGGCATATCTCTTGGCCATCCCATCGGATGTACCGGTGCACGGCTTGTTACGACAGCCCTTTACCAGATGCAAAGACTGAATCTGAAATACGGTCTCGTCTCTATGTGTATCGGCGGTGGTATGGGACTTGCTGCAGTTCTTGAAAGAGAGGCATAAAATATGGAATATAAAAACCTTATCGTTGAAATAAAAGACGGTATTGGATTCCTCAAAATTAATAGACCGAAAGCACTCAATGCCCTCAACTCTGAGACACTGGCAGAGATCGGGCATGCCGGAAATGAACTCAATGCCAATAAGAATGTGAGAGTTGTTATTGTCACAGGAGAGGGGGATAAAGCTTTTGTTGCCGGCGCTGACATCATGGAAATGAAGGACCTTACAGCCCTTGAAGGCGCTGCTTTTTCACAGCGCGGTCACGAAGCCATGAACACGCTCGAGAACATGGAAAAACCGGTTATCGCAGCAGTCAACGGATTTGCCCTTGGCGGCGGTTTTGAACTGGCACTTGCCTGCGATTTTATCTATGCTTCGGATAAGGCAAAACTTGGTTTTCCGGAAACAACCCTCGGTATCCATCCAGGTTTTGGAGGAACTCAGCGGGCCGCAAAGTTGGTCGGACTTGCGAAGGCAAAAGAATTGATATTTACCGGCAAAACGATCAATGCTCAGGAAGCATACGAGATTGGACTTGTCAATAAGGTTGTGCCTCATGATCAGTTAATGACCGAAGTGCTTGCCCTTGCTGAGAAAATAAGAACGAATGGCCCCTTTGGAATCAGGCTCGCGAAAGAGTGCATCAATAAGAGTCTATCACTGGCAAACAAGGAAGGATTTGCGCTGGAAGCAAAAGATTTTGGAATGTGTTTTGCGACAAAAGATCAAAAAGAAGGAATGACAGCCTTTGCTGAGAGAAGAAAATCCACCTTTATTGGTGAATAAAATAATATCAAGGAGGATACTGTGAAGATAGCGGTATGTTTGAAACAAGTTCCTGATACCGAAGCTGAAATCAAATGGGATATCTCGAAAGGAGCACTGAGCAGGGAAGGTATGGATTCCATCACGAACCCCTTTGATGAATTCGCTTTAGAAGAAGCGATTCTTACAAAAGAGAATTACGATGGTGAAATTGTTGCAATTACTATGGGGCCCGATAAGGCTGCCGATGTACTGAGAAACGCGCTGGCATTAACGGTTGATACAGTGTACCAGCTTACCGACCCGGCATTTGCAGGGTCTGACACATTTGCAACAGCTTCTGTGCTCGCTGCTGCAATCAAAAAAATAGGCGACATTGACGTTGTATTTTGCGGCAAACAGTCAACAGATGGCAGCACCGGTGTTATCGGCGCAGAGCTGGCCGCTATTCTCGGCTATAGCCAGCTTACCTATGTATCGAAAATCCGTCAGATTGATGCAGCAGCCAAGAAGATTATTGTCGAAAGATCTATCGAAGGCGGCAATGAAGTCATTGAAGCAAAACTACCTGCTGTAGTGTCTGTTATTAAGGGTATCAATGAACCGAGACTCCCGAACCTCATGGGGATCAGAAAAGCCGGTAAAGTAGAGATACCGAAATGGAATGCCGGTGATCTTGGAGTAGATGTTGGTAAGGTCGGAGCAGCCGGTTCTTCCACGAAGGTTGTAGAGATCGCCGTGCCGCCTCCAAGGGGAGCAGGCGAGATACTCAAGGGTGAAGTGGATGATATTGTCAATACACTTACCGACAAACTGATTGACTTAAAAGTCATAAAATAACCTGGAGGAGGAAAACAATGGCTAATGATGTTTGGGTATATATAGAACATAAAGACGGTGGAATATCACCGATGTCATTTGAGCTTCTTGGTATTGGCAAGCAGCTCGCTGATGGTTTCGGCTCCAATGTCTGTGCATTTGTTATCGGAGATAAAGTAGATGATCTTGCAAAAGAGGCCTTCGCCTATGGCGCTTCAAAAGTATTTGCTGTCGAAGGCGATGTGTTTAAAGGATTCAGGGGAGAAGCCTATGCAAAGGCGGCAAGCTTCCTTATGGAAAAATATAAACCGGAAGCTGCCCTCTTCAGGGGCACAAGCCAGGGCGTTGATGTATCGGCAGCAGCCGCAGCTAATCTCGGTTTCGGTCTCTGTACAGACAGTATCGGCCTCGCTATAGATGGCGGAAAACTGAAGATGACACGGGCTGCCTTCGGTGGTAATTATTCTGTTTCTGTTGTCAACGAGAAGGCAATCCCTCAGATCGCAACAGTAAGACCAAAGGCCTTCGCAATGCCCGTTAAAGATGCATCACAAAACGGCGAAGTCATAAAAGAATCTTTTTCTCTTGCAGAAGCCGATTTGAACACAAAGGTACTTGAGTTTATTCAATCCGAAGTGGCAGTCAACCTTATAGAAGCTGACATTATCGTGTCTGGTGGCCGTGGTGTGGGCGAAGATGGCTTTAAAGTCCTCAACGACTTTGCCAAAATGCTCGGCGGCGCCCTTGGCGCATCCCGTGCAGCCGTTGATTCAGGCTGGATTCCCTACGAACATCAGGTGGGACAGACCGGTAAAACGGTAAAACCGAAAATTTACATCGCATGTGGCATCTCAGGTGCAATTCAGCATCTTGCAGGTATGAGAACATCTGATTGTATCGTCGCTATTAATAAAGATCCCGATGCACCGATCTTTAAAAATGCCAGCTTTGGTATCGTCGGAGATTTTAAAGAGGTTGTTCCGAAACTAATTGAAAAATTTAAAACAAAATTGAATAAATAAGGTAAATTAAGAGAGAAGAGAAGGGGGAGCCTGTTGGCTCCCCCTTCTTGTTATTGCCTCTTTCTATTAATAGTACATCAGATATTCGTATAATTCATTTGCTCTTAGCGTTGTTTTTTTCTAAAATAGACCTATGGAATATTTAGATTTAAAAGGTATGAATTGTCCTTTACCGGTTATTGAAACGAAGAAGTGCCTGGAAAGCAAAGATGTAGAGGAAATTGAAGTGATTCTTGATAACTTTGTTTCCACGGAAAATGTGAATCGTTTTTTAACATCCCATAGTTTTGTAACGACTACAGAACAGAAAGGTGACACGTACTATGTTAGGGGCGCTTTAAGTGGGAAAAGGAGAACTGCACCGGTAGAATTAAAAAAGGTCCTTATTTTCGTTGATGGTGAAACAATGGGTAAGGGCAATGAAGAACTGGGAAAAGTTCTTATGGGGGCTTTCCTTAAAACACTTAAAGAGTTGGAAATTCGACCCTGGAGACTTATATTGATAAATTCGGGAGTAAAACTGGTATCACAGGGATCGGAATATATTGAAATCCTAAAAGAGCTTGAAAGCACAGGGGTTGAAATTATCTCCTGCGGCACTTGCCTTGATTTTTTTGATTTGCAAGAGAAGGTGGGGGCAGGGCGCATAAGCAATATGTTTGAAATACTCTCTTCCTTTACTGAAGCCACAAATGTGATCAGACCCTAAAAACGTTATTCACAATACAATGGAGTTTTTGTGATTTACCTTGATAATGCCGCCACATCTTTTCCAAAGCCAAAAGAGGCTATTGAAAGACTCAATGATTTTGTTCTCAATATCGGGGGAAATCCCGGAAGGAGTGGTCATACCCTTTCCCTGGAGGCAGCACGGATCATCTTCGAAGCAAGGGAAAAGCTGACAAATTTTATAGGCGGACACGATTCGGAACGACTGATATTCACGCAGAATGGCACCGAATCTCTCAACCTCGCCATTCTGGGCCTTTTGCATCAAGGGGATCATGTCATTACTACTTCCATGGAACACAACTCGGTTATGCGACCTCTTACTTTCCTCCAGAAAGAAAAGGGCATTCAGCTTTCAGTGGTCCAATGTTCAAAAGAAGGTATCATCGATATCGACCGTTTAAAGTCCTTACTGAAAAAACAGACAAAAGCGGTCATCATCAATCATGGTTCTAACGTAATCGGGACTGTTCAGCCTATAGATGAAGTGAGAAAGATTATCGACGATCGAATCCTTATCCTGGATGCCTGCCAGACCATAGGCTCTTATCCGGTTGATGTTGAAGAAAGTGGGATTGACATACTCTGTTTTTCTTGCCACAAATCGCTCTATAGCATTCAGGGTCTTGGGGCAGTATATATGAAAAGCCATATCGAGCTTACCCCTTTGCGTTTTGGAGGTACAGGAAGCAAATCTGAGTCTATTGAACAGCCCACAGTTTTTCCTGACAAATATGAAAGCGGTACCCCTAATACGCCTGCCATAGCGTCACTTTTAGGAGGGCTTATTTTTATAGAAAATACAGGGTTAACAAAAATTGTTGAACGAAAAGGCATCCTCCGCAAAAAAATTACAGAGGGATTATCTGCCATTGAAGGTATTGAATTGTTTGGTCCTAAGAATACCCTCTCGGTCGACCTTTTGCCGACTGTATCGTTTAATCTGAAAAATAGATTACCTTCGGAAGTGGGATATATATTAAACAAAGCACAGATATATACGAGAATAGGGCTCCATTGCTCTCCGCTTGCCCATAAAACGATCGGAACATATCCACGTGGGACTGTGAGGGTTGCACCGGGGTATTTTACCACAGATGATGATATTGAACGTTTCCTGGAGGTTGTAAGAAATATTGCAGAATCATAAAGCATATTTTTTGCTTTTTCATACCATCCACGATGTGTTAAGGGTTGATAAGATTTTAAAGAAAATAGCAGCCCAATATGAACTTGTGCCAGTTCCCAGAAACTTGAGCACCGATTGTGGTATGTGTATCAAACTTGAAAATGATATTGAGAGTATAAAGAGCCATATAGAAGGTATCAGAATGGACAAATGTTTTCTCTTTAATGGAAATGAGTATGTTGATATTACATAAGAGAGCTTGCAAGGTTTTCTTTCACGAGTGAGATTTATTTTTTTCGGGAAGTGCATAATATTAAGGAATGAACCTTGAAAACGGAAAATGTTAGTGACAACTTATTTTGTTGAACACATCTGCCTTTATGTGCTACAAATAATAAAATAGTAACATCAGGAAGGAACAATGTCTGAACTGGTCAGATTTGGGGTGTCATTAGAAAGAAAATTGCTTGAGAAATTCGATAGTCTTATCCGGGCACGGAATTATACGAATCGCTCTGAGGCATTCCGGGATATGATACGCCAGGAACTGATAAAGAGAGAATGGCTCCATGGGAAGGATGTGGCTGGAGCAATCACGCTCATATACGATCATCATCGGAAAGACCTCCTAAACAAGATTACGGATATCCAGCATGACTATCAGAGGCTGATTATATCCACCCAGCATATCCACCTCGACCACGATAACTGTCTTGAGATAGTTGCTGTGAGAGGAAAACCAGAGGACATACAGGTGTTAGCCAATACCCTGAAGGCTGTGAAAGGCGTGAAAAATGGAACATTGAGCATGTCAAGCGCAGGAAAAGAGGTCGGGTAAGTAATATTTTTTTGTTATATCGTAGCACGAATAGCATAAACGTGGCATAATTAAGGATTACTCAATTGGTCGGGATAGGTTTTGACGGGATAGGGAATCGGTATTGAATGAGGAGAAGGTGTGTCTTCGGACTGTACGGTCGTGAGGGTTCTACCTTTTTTCAGGAGGTTTTATATATGGATTGGCTACGCTACTCTGTTGACTATGGCATAATTGGGTTGCTTGTTTTGCTTTCTATTATTGCACTGGCGGTATTCACGGAACGCTTTATTTTCTTGAAGAGGCTGGATTTAAACAGCCATAGAGGGGGCAGACATGTCCTTGAGAAAGAGATAACACGGAAGCTGGGGATAATTGCCTCCATTGGCAGCAATGCTCCCTACATAGGACTTCTCGGCACCGTATTGGGCATCATGTTGACTTTCTACACAATAGGCGTTGAAGGGTATGTAGATGCCACACGTATTATGGTGGGGCTTGCCCTTGCCCTCAAGGCTACTGCTATAGGTCTCGTCGTTGCCATACCATCCATCGTGTTCTACAACACTCTTTTGCGGCGGGTCAAAGTAATTCTCTTGGAATGGGATGACCGTCATGGATGAGAAGGAATTCGATTATATCAACATGGTTCCCTTCATTGACGTGATGCTTGTGCTCCTTACTATTATCCTCATGACCAGTACCTTCATTGCATCCGGAACCATCCGCGTGGATCTTCCAAGGGTGGCTGAAAAGCACGAAAACACACCGAAGGCACATGTTGTGGAAATTGACACAACGGGTAATATTTATTATCAGGGCAGAGTTGTCGATCTTCCGTCCCTCAGAGAAACGATTGGCAAAGTTTCGAGAGAGGAGACCGTCCTCATAAAAGCCGACAAAAAAGTGTCTCTCCAAAGCTTTGTGGAAGTTCTCGATCTTGTGAAGACAACGGGTTTTAAGAAAGTAAGTCTACAGACGGAATGGCAGGGAAAATGACAGAAACACACAAGGGTCTCCTCACCTCTCTTGTGGTTCATATGTCGATAGTGCCGCTTCTCTTTGGTCTTTTTGCAGGGTTGCACGATAAGACAGCTCATGTGATGACCGTAGATTTCACCCTGTCGAGCAATGGCGCAGATCCGGCGAATGGATCTGCAGGTCCGAGGGGTGGCGAACAAGAGAAGGTACGGACAACTCCCCTTCCAAAATCTGTAAAAACATCAAGACAAACCAATCATACGAGGCATAAATTGACCAGACAGGCAGCAACGGTATCTGCTGTGCCAGAGCAGCCTGCTTCTGATTTGCCGGTACAGGCAGCAATTGTGTCCGATCCGCAGAGCAGCAACATTATCCATGGTCAACGCGCCACATCAGACAGTACGGATGTAGGAGGACATGCTCATGGGAAAAGTGAAGACATGTCAAGCGGACCTTCCAGTGCCGGTGGGACAGGGGGCAGGCAGATTGGAAACAGACAAGGTTCGGGTTCAAACAACAGCTCTCTTTTGTCAAGTAGTAAGGATTACACTTACATCAGGGATGCTGTAATGAAGAACATCAGATATCCCGAGAGGGCCAGGAGGATGGGATTTGAAGGAAAGACTGTCCTGTCTTTTATTGTACTTGAAAACGGCGCTACGAGCGATATCAAGGTGCACAAGAGTTCAGGCTACAGACTCCTGGATGAGAGCGCGAAAGAAGCTGTGGCGGAAACCCATATTACAAAGAAGGTGCCTTACAGAGTCGTTGTTCATCTCCCCATAACGTACACACTCCAGGCTTCAAAGGATGATCGGACATGAGCTCATATAACCGTCTTTCCATAATACTTTTCACATTCGTTACGACAGGCTTGCTCCAGCTTTTGTCGGAAAACGGCCTGCCATGACGAATGTGAGACGGTGAAGAGCGCATTCTGGAAATGTGGGAGAATTAATGAAGACGCTTCAGCGACAATATATTGTTGTGAGAGTTAAGAGAGGGCAGGGCCAACCTTGGCGGGAAACACCCTGCCCCCCGGTGAAAGAAAGCGATGTGTACGACACCACCTTCCCTTTGTATATTGTAACAGAGGAGGTGGTAAAAGAAAAGGAGGAATGTTTCATGAAAAGCACTGTAAGAATCACAATCGGTCTCCTTCTGTGCATCTTTATCACGGTTATATCGGCATCAGCGGAAGAGCCAAAAAAAGGGGACAAGGAGAGAGAAAGAAAGGAAGCGAAAACGGTATTAGAAGAAATCACCGTCACGGGCGTCCCATACAGCAATCCAATTACCCCTGTTGATACCCGTTATGGGACCCAGTACAATCTGGTCACCGAAGAACAGATTAAAGAACAGAATGTTTATGACTTCCAGTCGGCTCTGCGCGATGTGCCGGGGGTTATGTTTCAGAGCAAGAATCTTATGGGGAGCCAGACCAGCCACAGCCTTTACATTCGTGGCCGGGGCGCGAGCCATCCCAGCTCCGATTTTGCTATTCAGTTTGACGGAGTTCCCCGTTATGGAGCGCTATTCGGCCAAGTGTTGGGTGACGGCACCGCCATTTCCACCATCGGGGGGATAGAGGTTTACAAAAGCCCGCAGCCATCTCAGTTTGGCAGTGGTTATGCATCCGTGAACATCCTGCCCAAATATCTGACTAAAGATGGGCAGGAGGCTGTGCTTAATTCCAGCGGGGGCAGTTACGGAACATTTGAACAGAGTCTTTCCGGCGGCATCAAAAAAGGACCCTTTGACATCTACCTGTCTCAGAGCTGGGCGGAAACAGATGGTCATCGCGACAATTCCGGCGCCAAGCAGCAAAACTACTATGCCAATACCGGTTATCAAATCAACAAAGAATGGAACTTCCGGTTCCTGGTTAATTATGTAAAGAGCGAAACCGAAGCCCCCACGCCGAAGATCTTACCCACTACAACGAACGGAGTGAGCTGGCCCGGTGCAGAGCGTTATGATACGGAAACCCTTTTCACCACATTGACCCTTAATCACCAGTATGAGAATTTCAGCGGTTATCTTAAGGGCTATTGGAACCATACGGATTTTGATCTATTACAGGAATTGACGAACGGCAGCCGCTATGCCAACAGCACCGGCGGACTCCGGTCCCGGCAGGAAATTACCCTTTACGGAATCCGGGGCAAAGAAAAACTCCATTTCTGGTCCGGTGGAGAAATTCTGGTCGGGTCCGACCTGGATATGACGGGTCTGAAAAATACCCAACAGACATACAGCGGGTTTGCGCCAACAGGAGCTGGGGCAGCCGCAGTCAATGGAGGCCGGGCAAAAAGGGTCTGGGATTTTCCCGATACAAGGCTCTTTTCCCCCTATCTGGCCATAAGCCAGATGGTTGGCCGATCTGAAGGCTTCCACATCACTCCCTCGGCAGGTTTTCGTTATTATGATCACAGCGAGTTCCAGAACAAGTCAGCAGCCCAGGGCGGTTTGGTGATGGGCTATGGCCATACTGACCTCAACATGAATTATTCTCGTGGCGTCAACTATCCCACTCCGATCATGCTGATGAACATGGTGCTCACCAATGCTCCGGTTAGTAATCCCAGGATGATAAAGCCGGAAGTTGTGGACCACTACGAAGCAGGCTTGACCCACACCTGGCCGAAGATAGGATCTTTAGGGACAACGGTTTTCCTAGATAAGGGAAAAGACCGTGTCCAAGCATACATGTCTGGATCCATTCCACTCCAATTTAACGACCCTATCGGCCATTACGAGATTCGCGGACTGGAACTCACAGGCACAGCAACCCCTGTGAAAGATCTTGAGCTCTTTGCCGCCACCACCTGGTTGCAATCCGAAGCCATGGGCCAGGACAGAATTGAACGTGAACGTATGCCCTATACCCCAAATTTTCAGTTTCAAACCGGAGTCAAGTGGGCTTTTCTGAAACACTACCGGTTTTTCATGGATATGCAGCACTTCAGGGGACTGTATCAAGGTACGGTCTCCCGCAGCGGCACGTTTAACGTCAGCAACCCCGGTCCCAACAACAAACTGGATGACATCACGCTCGTTAATGCAAAGGTCAGTTACTATTTTGATTACAAGCCATTGTGGTTGAGCAATTCGGAAATATTTTTGGCAATAAACAATATTTTTAATCAGCATTATGAATACGCCAAGGGCTATCCTATGTCTGGAACAACCTTGTTTGCGGGATTCAGTATGAAGTTTAATTGAACTCGTTTTTTTGCATGATGGACGGCATTAAAACCGATTTGAATGGGACCTGTTACAACGAAAAGATTTTTGTAAGCTTGCTTTTTAGAATCAAGGTCGGTGTCCATGAGAACGGCCCAGTTTTTTTGGAGGATCAGTAAATGTGGATAAAAACAAGGTTATTTCTCACGATTGCAGCAATGGTGCTGGTGTGTGCTATTGCGGGTTATCCGGACACCTCGAAGGGCGGGAGCAAGGAGGTCCGGCGCGGCATTGTCGCATCGGACTCGATTTTGTCTGGAATGATCGCCTCGCTTCTGCCTCAGCATCGTTATTCTGTCGAGGCGATACTTCCGCCTGGACAGTGTCCCGGTCACTATGACGTGAAGCTGTCAGATATAGAGAAAATGAAAAGGGCCGTTCTGGTTGTTTCATTCAGAGGCATGCCGTTCATGGACAAAAACCGGCTTGACGGTGGCACTCAACTCCTTGTGGACGCACAAGGCCGTAACTGGATGGCGCCGGATTCATATATATATGGTTTGGGTCTTCTTGCTCATGAACTTTCAAAGCGTTTTCCCGAAGATAAAGATAACATAATGAGCCGGAAGGAAGACACAATCCGCAAGGTGAGAACAGAAGCCAATGCTCTTATCGAAAAGATCAAACAGGCAGGAATCTTTGGAAAGCCGATTATTACCTCCTCCATGCAGCAAGAGCCCCTTGTGTGGATGGGTTTTCGCATTGTGGCAGAATACGGCAGACCGGAGGCGATGTCTACGAGGGAAGTCGTGCGTCTTGTAAAGGTCGGAAGGGACCAGCGCACTATAGTGGTTGTGGACAATCTTCAATCCGGACCCGACGCCGGAAAGGGAATTGCTGAAGCACTGAGGGCACCCCATGTTGTCCTGACTAATTTCCCATCTGAAAAAGGCTATCTTACCACACTCGGAGAGAATGTTAACGCCGTGCTGGCAGCGGTGCGGAAATGAAACCGGATTATTTTAAATGGACGCAATATGAACAAGCACATTATAGAACTTAATGGGATAAACGTCCGAAAAACAAAGGAATTACTGCTGGACAACATCAACCTCAGCGTTTCGCCCAACGAGTTTGTAGGCATCATCGGCCCCAACGGAGCCGGGAAAACCACGCTGCTCAATGTCGTAGCCGGATTTGAAAGATTCGAGGGAGCACTAAGTCTTTTCGGACACCGTGAGTCGTGGAGGCGTTCCCGTGAAACAAGACTTCGTATCGGTTACGTTCCGCAATTATTTCAAATTGATCCGGCGTTTCCTATTCTCGCGTCAGAGGCCGTCATGACTGGAGCAATCGGCCGGCTCGGGCTGTTCCGCTCACCCGGCAGACAAGAAAGAGAAAAAACAATGCAACTAATGGAACTGATGCGCGTGGCCCATCTTGCGGACAGGCCGTTGGGCCAGCTTTCCGGCGGTGAGCGACAAAAGGTGTCCCTGGCGCGTGCTATTCTTCAGCAGCCGGATATCCTTCTCATGGATGAACCAACGGCAAATCTGGACATCGCTGTCCAGAAGGAAGTCTTGAATCTTATCAATGAAATTCACAAACGGGAAAACCTGACGATTCTTTTCGTCACGCACGATTTCAATATGCTTCCGGCTGCGATGCGGCGCACTGTGCTGCTAAATCACGGAAAAAAAGTTTTTGACGGAGACATCGACACCGCATTGTCGGGTGAGACCCTGAGCAAGTTGTTCCAATACCCGCTGGAAACTTTTGAGCGTAACGGCAGGAGATTCGTGTCCTATGACTGAACATTTCATCGACGTGCTCACATACCCGCCCATCCAGCGTGCCGCCATTGCCTGCGTGCTGTGCGGCGCAAGTTGCTCCCTGTTGTCTGTATTTATCGTACTGATGAAAATGCCATTGATAGGTGTCTCTATGTCACACGCCGCTTTCGCCGGTGCTGTATTGGGTATGCTGCTTGACATCAATCCATTAGTAACCGGATTTATCCTGTGTTTGCTCGTGGCTGGAGTGCTCGGCCCGCTTTCGGATCGCACAGATATAGCCCCCGAGAACATCCTCGGCATCATGTTTTCATTTCTTATGGGACTTGCCTTTCTTGGTATGGGAATTCTCACGAGAACAAAGGCCAGCGCCCTCAACTTGATGTGGGGAAGTCTGCTGTCACTGTCCGGCTCGGACATTATGGTGCTGACATGTGTCACATCAATCCTTGTGCTTTTTGTATTGTTGTTTTTCAAAGAGATTCGATCCGTCCTTTTCAACAGACGGCTTGCAGGAGCGAGCGGAGTACCTGAACGGATGGTTTATTATGCTCTTCTGTTTCTTACCGGGGCCGTTGTGTCATCCAACCTTGCGACGGTGGGCGGTTTGCTTATCTTCGCGTTGCTCGTGCAACCCGGCGCCACAGCGCTGCAGTTAACATACAATTTAAAATACTTTTTTATCATTTCTGCGGCTTCGGGGATCGGCGCCTGCATTTCCGGTCTCATAGTATCGTATATTTTTGATCTTCCATCCGGCGCGTCTGTTGTTCTCATGGCGACAGCAATCTTTGCTGCTGCATATATTTTTTCGCCGAAACGCCGCATGACAAAACTCAAGAAAAGGAGTATGTCCCATGAACATGGCACAAGATGAAATCTATCAAACACGAAAGCAGTTCTTCAACGACCATGCCGAAAGTTGGCGCGATATGTGGTACAAAGATGACACTACCGGTCACTATGATAAATACAGAAAGAATTTTGAGCGCCTGTTTTCACTTCTGCCGCTGAAACAGGGAGACCGAGTATTGGACGTCGGATGCGGCGCCGGGGTACTGGTACCATCCATCCTCGAATGTATTACGGCAACCGGAATTCTTTACGAGCTGGACTTCGCAGATAAGATGATAGAAACCAATCAGAACCTCCACAAGGAGGAGAACATTCGATTCATTGTCGCGGACGCTGAGAATACACCGCTCGGTAACATGTCCTGTGATGTGGTTATCTGTTTCTCGTGTTTCCCGCATTTTCATGACAAGGAAAAAGCCCTGACAAACCTTTCACGGATACTGAAACCACAAGGGATTTTAGCTGTGTCGCATTTTGACTCATCGGAAGGAATAAACAAACACCACGGGTCATGTCATGCTGTCATGCACGACCATCTACCTGACGAGACAGCGATGCGTTCCTTATTGCGAACAGCAAGTTTGGATATTGATCTGTTTATGGATGAGCCTGGCTTCTATTGTATCATTGCAAAAAAATAGTCTCCGTGAGATTCCACCACGTTGAAAATATTCTTAGGATATTAGCTTGATGATTTGTGGCATGGCGCAGAGATCGTGATCAAGGTCGACGAGAGTGTCTACATGGATTCTTTTAAGGAGCCTCAAGTAGCACAATACACAAAGGCTTTTGTGGGGATAAGTACACTCCTTACCTTTGGGACGTTGTCCCTGAGAGCTGGGCTCAGCCGCCATCTAATTGACAGGAAGAACGGGGCACCCGGCACATGTTGGATGCATTACTTTCACCCGGAGTGGGCAGAGCATTCTGGGCTGGTTTCTTGGGGGAGACATAATACTTTCCGTCGTGCCCGGTTCTTACGTAGTCCTTATCACCATGGTGCCGGTTCTAATGTTAAGTGAGTAATCTGTGTGGTTTTTATACTTTTATCGCGTTCTCAGGGCACATTTCCTGGCAACAGTAACATCGAATGCAGTGTTGGTAATCAAAGAGGGGTTTTCCGTCTTTGAGAGACAGAGCATGAGAAGGACATACTTTGACACAGATTGCGCAGCCCTTGCAAGTCTTCTTGTCAATCTTTGGTTTTTTTATAAAGGTATTTTTAAGGAATCTTTTCGCAAAGGCCGGTATGTTCCAGTCCGTATCCATAGTTTTGGGCATCATAAAATCGACTATTTCGGGCATATCGTCATCGATGGTTTCATATTGAGGTAATAATCCATGTTTTTTGGCAAGATGGGTGATAGGTGTAGGGTAGGAGAGATGTACAAGCTTTTCAACACATTCATCGAGGATAAAGGCATTTTTGCTTATACCAAGTATGCCTAAGTTTCGCGGTCTTCCGCTTGAAGGGCCATTACCGTCCATACCGATGATACCGTCAAGAATAGTAAGTGAAGGTTTAACGATGTTATGAATATCAATCAATATTGAGGCAAAAAGGAGTCTGTCCTGACCGGCCCGGAGATGCCATTTTGCTTTTTCAAAAGCGTGGATAAAACCAAAGGTGTTCTTGACTCCAAGTGTCATACCCATCATGGCGTGCGTTTTTAACTTTGGAACATTAATGACAACATCATAATTTTCAGGATCATCACCGAAAAGAAACTCCCTGTAAGGGGATAAACCAGCTGATAATTTAATAATATTATGGTTAAAATGAGATATATTTAATTCTAATTGTTCTATAACAGTCATAATACCTGAATATGATAATACTTTATTTGTTGATTCAAAGCCTGGACTGTCACCAATATAGACAGTACAGGAATGATCTTTCAGTAATTCAGCGAGGGCCCCAATGATTGCAGGGTGAGTGGTTACTGCCTTTTCAGGGGTTTTACTCAATAGAAGGTTTGGTTTGATTAAGACTTTAGCTTTGCCTATTGGAAAGCCGATATCCTGAAGGCCGGCACTCAGGATATCTTTTATTGTTTTTACATGATAGTTACTGCATGTTTTTATTGCTACTTTTTCCAACAGGTTGCCCTTTGTCGAAGTTGATTTCAAGAAACGTAATGCAGATTGTTCCTTCCGGACTTACCCAACATATCTTATTTTCTGAATCATTGAGGTGGTAGATGGTTCTGTAGTCTTCTCTTTGAATAGAAAAAGTGCCGTCGCTCTCTCTCTTTCTCTCTCCCCTCATAGTGATATCGTTTATGAAATCTTCTATTTTCATTTTAAAGATGTCACGAAAACGTTTTTCGTCGTTCAATACGTCATTTCCCGCATTCATTACAAAACGGCCCTTATCTTTTTCGATAGAAACAATAGTGCTGCCAAAAGGTCCATAAACTTCTATAAAAAGTGTCTCCGGGTAGTCAAGTTTCAGTGATATTTCACCTGAGTATCGCAAATCTTTCCAGGATATGTCCAGTTCACCCATTACCTCCATATATCCGATTTCCTGAGGCCATTGAATGGAAATTACCCTGGAATGCTTCATGGCGCAGCCATTCAGTAGGAACACGATAAAAACCAAGCAGATTACCGCAGGGAAGGTCTTGTTCACTTCTTTTGCTCTTTGATCGCTTCTATCTTTTTTTGGATGATTTCTTTTTTCTTTTTATCTTTTTCTAATTGAATTGATTTTTCATAAAATGGAAAGGCTTTATCATATTCCTTTAATGCCACATGTATATCGCCGAGATGCTCAGTGATTGTTGGGTCCTCCGGTAACGTCTGGTAGGCCTTTACAATTTCGGTAAGGGCATTCCGGTAATTGCCTTTTTTGTAGTATACCCAACCAAGGCTATCGATAATATAGGCATCTCCAGGTTTCTTTAATAAAGCTTTTTTAATCATTGCCTCTGCTTCGTCTAATTTGATACCTTTTTCTGCCCATGAATAGCCGATAAAATTTAGGGCATTGGGATATTCAGGTTCTATCTTCAAGACATCTTCCATTATCGCAAACGCCCTGTCTGATTCGCCTTTTTTCTCATAAAGCATACCTATCTGGAAGAGTACCTCGATATTATTTGGTTCTATTTTCCGGGCTTCTTCAAGCGCCTCTATCCCTTTAAGGTAATCCGTTTTCTCTTCGTAAAGCATGGAGAGGAGTATATATAGTTCCTGTTTTTGGTTTGAATCAGGGAGGTATTTCTGGACTATAACAATACCTTCATTAATAGTACCCAGCTTGATATGAATAAGCACAATCTGCTTCAGTGCACTTAAAAATTCTTCAGATTTAGGGTTGACCCTGAGAAATTCATCAAGAGCTTTTTGCATATTTCCCTTTTCTTTCCATGTCATGGCAAGATAAAGACGGACTGTATTGTTGCCCGGTTTCGATGCAAGTACAAAGGAGAACTCTTTTAACGCATCATCAAAACGGTCTTGATCAAGGTGGAGAAGTCCTATCCGCACCCTGACGGACAAGTCTTCCCGGTCAATATCTGAAAGTTCCTCAAAGGCATGGATTGCCTTGTCATATTCCTTCTGTTTTACAAAAACACTTGCGATTCTTGAACGTGCCTTTTTATTGGCGGGATTGGAGTCGATAAGAATCTGATAATATTTGAGCGCCTTTTCATATTTGCCTTCAATCTCAAAAATTGTACCCATATCGAGAAGCGCAGGTTCAAAATTTGGTTTCAGATCTAATACTTTTGTAAAATACTGTTTTGCTTTCTCATATTCTTTCAACTCAGCTATTAACCGCCCCGCATAGTAGAGAGCAATGATATTATCATCATCGTAGGCGAGGATTTTTTCATATATTGTAACAGCATCGGCATATTTTTTTTCGGCTGCATATAAGGAGCCTAGATACATATATGCTTCTGTATCCTCTTTATTTAACTGAATGCATCTTTCATAGAATGTTTTCGCTTTATATGTGATGCCTTTTGAAGCATATATACCTGCCAGTAATATCAATGCGTTGCGATTTGAAGGACGGATTTCTACGGCTTTTTGCAGGAGCTCTTCTGCTTTGTCAAGTTCTCCTTTTCTAATATGAAGAAGGGCAATATCACTTCGTATTTCAGAGGAGTTGGGGTTCTGTTTGAGGGCGGCGTCATACTGGCTAAAGGCGTCATCCGGAATCTCGCTCCGATAACCCTTCAGATAGGATAACAGAGACGATGAATAATCACTTCCAAAAACTGAAAGTGGTAACAGAGATAACATCAGAAGGGCTAAGAGTTTTTTCATCGATGCAATGATACCACAGGTTATCTCTTAAATCTACTACCGGGACTTGTCATTTGCCTCCTCCACCGGTGTGAGTTCCCTTTTCAACGGGAAATTCTGCTCATTTAATGAGCCATCCTATCCTTGACCATCGAATGTAGTTGAGAAAACTTTCAGAGTCACTATCCCAGGAGAAATAGAGTATGAGTGCCTTACCGACGAGATGTTCCTTTTTTACAAAACCCCAGAACCTGCTGTCAGCGCTATTGTCACGATTATCACCCATAACGAAACAAGCATCTTTGGGAACGGTAACGGGTTTCATATTATCTTTTGGACTAAAAATGCCCGGTACAATCGATGAGTCTTTATAACGACCCCAGGAATCGGGAGTCCCTTTACCATTAATGTAAATGATTTTATCTTTAATTTCGACAGTTTCTCCTTCCGTGGCAATAACCCTTTTAATGAAATCCTTACTGGGATCTGCAGGATAGCGAAAGACCACAATATCCCCCCGTTTCGGCTTGCCAAGAGTGAGAATAACCGTGTCTAATACAGGGATTTTTGCAACATAGCTCAACCGGTTGACCAGGAGGTGGTCCCCGATAAGCAGGGTAGGCTCCATAGAGCCGGAAGGGATCTTATATGCCTGTATAAAAAAACTCCTTACAAAGAGGGCGATGAGAGCTGCTATAATGAGCGACTCTATGGTCTCTCTTGTTTTACTCTTTCTTCTTTCCATGTATGCTCCTTAATTGTTATCCTCAACGCACGATCTTATTACATTTTTTCGGGCGCCGATACCCCCAGAATACCCAGGCTGTTTCGAATTACCTCTTTTAGCATAGAGAGAAGCCAGAGTCTTGCCAGCGTCAGTTCTTTGGTGTTTCCAAGGACCCGTGTTTTATTATAATAGCTGTGAAACCTACCTACAAGATCGATCAGATAGAAGGTTATCCTGTGAGGCTCAAGACTTTTTGCGCTCCCCTCGATAACATGATAAAAATGGAGTATCCCCTTTATGAGGTTGATTTCTTCGTTAAGGGTCAAGAGTGTAACGTCAACTCCATGGAATGAATCCGTTCCGATGCCTTCGCTCTGGGCATTTCTGAAAATACTTGCAATCCTGGCATGTGCATACTGGACATAAAAAACGGGGTTTTCATTGGAACTCTTTTTTGCGAGATCAAGATCAAACTCAAGGTGGGCATCACTTTTCCGTATCAGGAAAAAAAATCTTGCGGCATCCCTTCCCACCTCATTTACAACTTCCTGAAGGGTGGTGAATTGACCGGATCTTGTGGACATGCCCGCCGGTTTACCGTCTTTCAAGAGTGTTACGAATTGTATCAGGAGGGCTTTAAAACTCTCTTTGTCATGACCAAGGGCCTGGATTGAGGCTTTGAGACGGGGAATATAGCCATGATGATCAGATCCCCAGATATCAACGAGCATATCGAAAGAACGGTTAAATTTGTCCATGTGATAGGCTATATCAGAGGTGAAATAGGTCTTTTCCCCACCGGATTTTATGAGCACCCTGTCTTCATCTTTTTCGAATTTACTTGTTGTAAACCACAGTGCCCCGTCTTTTTCGTACGCGTAACCCTTCTCTTTGAGCAAATCGAGGGTAGTCTCAACAACGCCCCTGTCGAACAGTGTTGACTCGTTATAGTAGTTATCGAAGACCACTCCAAAGTCCCCAAGGTCCTGCTGGATTCCCTTCAAAATCTCACTGCTGGAAAAACGGGCCATAAACGATACGGCAGCATCCCGGTCAAGAGGTATTTCTACTTTGCTTTCGATCAGTTGCCCCGCAAGATCTTTGACATAATCACCCTGATAGCAATCTTTGGGATATAATACCTCTTCTCCCTGCAACTCCTTCCACCGTAAATAGGTTGATTCACCGAGGGTTTTGATCTGACGTCCGGCGTCGTTTATATAATATTCTTTTGAAACAATATAGCCGACACTTTTTAGTATATTTGCGAGGACATCACCGACAGCTGCTCCACGGCCGTGACCTATATGGAGGGGACCGGTAGGATTTGCGCTGACAAATTCTATGAGCACTTTTTTTCCTTCACCTACGTTAGGATAAAGCGACCCGATCCCTTTCGTGTATACATCCTTCAGAAGATTACGCCAGACATCATTTTTCAGATAGAAATTGATAAACCCCTTGCCTGCAACGTCCACTTTTTCGCATATGTCGCCAGGATTTATTTTCTCAATCAAAATACGTGCAACTTCTGAGGGACTTTTCTTGATAATAGGGGCTAAAAGGAAGGCGATATTAGTCGAATAATCACCGAAGCCTTCTTCCCTTGGAATCTCGACAGAGGGGTTTACGTTGACATTTTCCGGCAGGATGCCCTGTTTTTTGGAGACTTCGCAGGCATTACTTATTATCTCCGCTATTTTTTTCCGTATCATCAGCGATCACTCCGTCTTTAATGGCAATGTCTTCTGTAAAATCAGAACAGCGAAAAGAAAGATCCTGGTTGCTAAGAAAATTTTACAGCAATCATTTATCAGGAACAGCTCAAATACAATGTTTCTTCATTAACATTAATCTTCTCTGAGTATTTCTTTATAAAGCTCTGGCTGCCTTTCCTGCATAATGGGCCATTCTCTCCTGATCTGTTTTAGTTTTTCAAAGTCAACATCGGCAAGAAGCACACTGTCGGCTCTTCCGGTGGGTCCGCCTACCAGTTCGCCTTCGGCATTTACGCAAAAGCTCATCCCATAAAAATCCTGGGCCTCTTCACTCCCCACTCTGTTTACCCTCATAATGAATACGCCGTTCATGATAGCGTTGCCAGAAATAACTGTTTGCCATATGTGCTGGGATTTAAAAGCACATGAGGTTGGCGCAAAAATCACATCGGCGCCATTCATTCGCAGTATCCTCGTTCCTTCATAAAAATTATCCCATGATGTCTGAATGCCTATTTTACCGTGAATTGTTTCAAAAACTGGGAAGCCTGTGTTGCCCGGTGAAAAATAGAATTTTTCTTCCCAAAGAGGAATATCCGTCACATGGATTTTTCTGTAAAGACCGATGACCTTATCACCCTGAAGAACAACAGAGGTATTGAAATAACCTTCTTCTGCTTTTTCAAATATGGGTAATATGACAACGGCGTCGGTCCCTTTTATCTTGTTTTTAAATAGCGCCACAGTGTTTCCTTCGACACTTTCGGCCATTTCGTAAACCTTCTCATCTCTATTTTTTGGGAACCAGAAGAGGTTAAATAGTTCTTGAAAACATATGATTTTTGCGCCTTCACTGAACGCAGCACTCAACATCTTCAATGCTTTCTCAATATTTTTTTCTTTATCTTCTGAACAGGCAAATTGAATTCCGGCTATTTTCATATCTCTTTCCTGAATTAGTAATGTGGATAACCCGTCAGGGATCCAGCGTTCGTTTTTTTGTTACCCCTGTTGTACTGCTACCGTTGCTTTTATATGCCTACCTTTTTCAAAACTGTCTCTATCCTTAAAAATATTTTTGATAAACAAGGTCGCCAACAGAAGAGCATCCATTGCAAGGTTATTTTGTCTCTTCTTTTTGCATGTAATGAGCACAAAACTAACAGATGAAAACAAAATATGTCAAGGAAAAACAACAATAAATGAAATCAAACCGGCAACAGAACAGGAAATACAATTATCTTTTATAAAACGATGTTTTATGATAGTTTATGTACAATGTTTGGCATTGGTTTCCCCGAACTTATTGTTATTATGATTGTAGCATTGCTTGTCGTTGGGCCTTCAAAATTACCGGATCTTGCGAGGACTCTTGGGAAAACATTGCAGGAATTCCGACGAATGGCAGACGATGTAAAGGGGACACTCGAAGAAGAGATAAAAGATAAGGAGATTGCTCAGGAGCAAGAACAGGAAACGGAAATAAAGAAAACAAATGAAACAGGGAAGGGTGATGCCGGTTACAAGAAGTGGGAGGGGTAACAACGTGGCCTTTTGGTACAAAGAGCCTCTCCATGGATGGTTTTCGGTTATAAGCTGTCAATGGTGAAACATACAGAAGTTGGTGAAAAACAACCTTTTTTATCTCATTTAAAGGAATTGCGTGACCGGCTGCTCTTCTGCATAATTGCGGCCGGGATTGCCTTTATTGTAACCTATCAATTCAAAGAAAAGTTGTTTACCATTCTCATGGAGCCGTTTATTAAAGTAATGCCGGCAAAAAGTTCTTTCATCTTTACGGGTATTACGGAAGCCTTCATTACATACTTCAAAATTTCCCTTGTAAGCGCCTGCTTTCTCGTATCTCCGGTTATTCTCTATCAATTCTGGAAATTTATATCTCCCGGTCTCTATGAAAAGGAAAAACGATATGTGTATCCCTTCATTTTTTTCGGGACGCTCTGTTTTCTTTGTGGGATGTCATTCTGTTATTTTGTGGTGATGCCTTATCTGTTTAAATTTTTTGTCAGTTATGCAGCAGAGTTTATTATACCCATGCCTGACTTAAAGAGCTATATGACTTTCGTATTAAAGATGCTTGCTATTTTCGGGTTAATCTTTGAGATGCCCCTTACAATCTACTATCTTTCAAGGGCAGGCATAATAAATTATACTATGCTCTCTTCAAAACGAAGATATGCCGTGCTGGCAATATTTATCGTGAGTGCCATGATTGCATCCGTTGATGCCACGAGCCTTGTACTGGTTGCCTTTCCCCTCTGGGGACTCTACGAGATAAGCATACTTTTAGCAAAGTTTTTTGGTAAAAAGGAGATTATATATGAAGGCCCTTGATATTGTCATACTTGCTGCAGGGAAGGGCGAGAGAATGGTTTCTGAAAAACCAAAAGTATTACACGAAGTTATGGGAAAACCCATGATAGATTATGTGGTGAAAGCCGCACAGGGTCTTGAGCCCTCAAAAATCATTGTTGTCACAGGACATGGCCGCGAGAGAGTTGAAGCTCATTTGAATGACGGTTCTGTCGTTTGTGTAGTGCAACAAGATCAGAAGGGTACAGCGCATGCCCTTATTACTTCGGCACAGCACTTAGGCGATGGGGATATCCTTGTTCTATACGGAGATGTACCCCTTATAGAACTTGCCACATTGCAGGGTTTTTTATCATTTTACGAAGATGGAAGGCATATTACCTTTATGACTACCGATGTGATAGACCCTAAAGGATACGGGCGTGTTATAACAGTTGGTGATGACATTATCAAAATTAAAGAAGAAATTGATGCATCCCCCGAAGAGAAGGAGATAAGAGAGATCAATACCGGGATTTGTATTATTCCACGGGAATCTTTCGATTACTTAAAGGAGATCAATGCTGAAAATAAAAAGGGTGAGTATTACCTGACTGATATCTGTAAGGTAGCACGAAATAAAGGGGATGTCGTAAAAGCCTATCGCCATGGGGTAGCTTCTGAAGTTCTTGGAATCAATTCAAGAAAAGAACAGACCGAAGCTAATAAAATAATGAAACAAAGGGTCCTTGAAAGGCATATGAAAAACGGTGTATCCTTCCTTGATAACAATGTGTATATCGGAAGTGATGTTGAAATCGGGAAAGATACAACAATATTTCCTAATTGTTATATTATAGGAAAAACAATTATAGGAGAACGGGTTACGATAGGACCCAATGTTGTTATCCGCGATTCCGTTATTCACAGTAATGTGAATATAGAGGGTTTTGTCGTCATGGAGGGTGTAGAATTGATGGAAGAAGTGAAAGTGGGTCCTTTTTCGCGTCTGAGGGCGGAAGCGGTTATTGAAAAGGGTGCTCAAATAGGAAACTTTGTAGAAGTAAAAAAATCGTGTGTAGGTGAGAATTCGAAAGTAAATCATCTTGCCTATATTGGAGACGCACATATAGGCAAGGGTGTGAATATTGGCGCCGGCACCATAACATGCAACTACGATGGAGTTAAGAAACATAAAACTATTATCGAGGATAATGTTTTTATCGGAAGCAATACGGAAATTGTTGCCCCAGTGACGATAGGAAAAGACGCTGTTATCGGTGCAGGTTCAACTATTACCAAGAATGTACCTGACGATGTGTTGGCTATCAGCCGTGTTCAACAAAAGCATATCAAAGGCTACAGGAGGAAGAAAAAATGTGTGGAATAGTAGGATACGAGGGTAACAGGGAAGCCTGCGATATACTTATTGAAGCCTTAAAAAGACTTGAGTACCGAGGATACGATTCTGCGGGCATTGCCATTTGGGACAATGGTGCTATCAAAGTAGAGCGCAGAAAAGGGAAGGTTGAGGAACTGAGAAAAATTGTCTGCGATGGTACCTTCCGGGGTCAGATCGGTCTTGCACATACACGGTGGGCAACACACGGTGTTCCGTCGGAAAGAAATGCCCATCCTCACAAAGCGGGCAATGTAGTGGTCGTGCATAACGGCATTATTGAGAATTACATGGAACTGAAAAATCGGCTCAAAGAAAAAGGGCAGGAATTTTTATCCGATACAGATACAGAAGTTATACCTCACCTCATTATAGATCACATGAATGATGGGATGAACTTTATAGACGCTGTAAGAATGACCCTAAAGGAGTTGAAGGGATCTTACGCGCTCGGTATTTTAAAGGAAGATGAAAGGATTCTTATTGCAGCAAGAAAAGAGAGTCCCCTCATTGTAGGTATAGGAGATGGAGAATACTTTATCGCAAGCGATGCGCCTGCAATCATCAACAGAACAAATAAATTTATCTTTCTGGAAGATAACGATATTGTTATTCTGCAAAATAATACGTTGAAATTAATTAATATTGACGGTGAAACAGTTGAAAGAGCTATCCAGAGGGTACAATGGACGGACGCTATGGCAGAGAAGGGCGGGTATAAACACTTTATGCTGAAGGAAATTTTTGAGCAACCACGAGCTATTTCGGATACCCTGCTCGGAAGGATCAAGGAAGAAGAGGGTGAGATAAACTTTGATGAGATCGCATTGCCGGATATACGAAAAATACAAAAGATATGGATGGTTGCATGCGGGACATCCTATCATGCCTGCATGATAGGAAAACATGTTTTCGAAGCCAACCTTCGTATACCTGTTGAGACGGATATTGCATCGGAGTTCAGGTATAGAGATCCCATTATATCCGAGGATGATTTGCTCATTGTTGTTTCCCAATCAGGCGAAACCGCTGATACAATTGCGGCCATGAAAGAAGGAAAAAGAAAAGGAGCTTTTACCCTTTCCATATGTAATGTTCTTGGCAGTACCCTTGCGCGGGATGCTGACGGTGTCATCTTTACTCATGCTGGTCCCGAAATAGGTGTGGCATCCACAAAAGCATTCACAACTCAGGTTTCAGTTATCTTTATGCTGATGCTCTTTATGGGTAAAAAATTAGATATTCTGAACAATCAGGACATAAGGAAACATATTCTCGAAATCAAAAGGATTCCCCATAAATTACAGACCATTCTCGAAATGGCTCCCTCAATCGAAGAGGCTGCACGAAAATATATGTCCTGCAAGGATTTTCTCTATCTGGGGAGGGGTATACAGTTCCCGACGGTTCTGGAAGGCGCCCTCAAATTGAAAGAGATTTCTTACATTCATGCCGAGGCATACGCTGCCGGCGAAATGAAACATGGCCCGATTGCGTTGATAGATGAAAATATGCCCATTGTTTTTGTCTCTCCCAATGACCAGACCTATAAAAAAACCTGCAGTAACATGGAGGAAGTTACAGCGAGAAGAGGGCGGATCATCCTCATTACGGACGATAAGAACCATGAAATGTCCAAGAGGGTAGACACGCTTTTTGTTGTGCCTGATACAATCTATGAGCTTCAGCCTATTCTTTCCATGGCCCCTTTGCAGCTTTTTGCATATTATATTGCTAATTTTCTTGGAACCGATGTGGACCAGCCCCGTAATCTTGCAAAGAGTGTTACCGTAGAATAAGAGTTATAGATGCAGCACGGTTCATTGATAGAAAATAGAGATATATGTCGATATAGCTTTCAGAAGATTGAAATGTGGTTGTAAGGTGAATAATTTTAAATATTTTAAAGGGAGTGCTAAGCTAGTCATTAGTAAATATCTTAATCAGCGTATCAGCAACCTGTGGATCATAGCATCCTCTTTCAGTGCTCTTCCGGATTTCGTTAAGCGCCAGACGGACATCCCATGGCCCACGATAGGGTCGCCAGGATGTCATGGCGCTGTAAGCTTCCGCTACTGCTGTAATGCGTGCGCCAATAGGGATGTCCGTACCTTTTAATGCATCAGGATACCCCTTTCCATTCCACATTTCATGATGATGTTTAACGATTGTAAGGAGTTGCTCATCGACATAACCAAGACGTTTTAATGAAGCAATACTTTCCGTAACATATTTTTCAACAAATTTTGCTTCCTGTTCTGTAAGGCTTGCCGGTCGGTTTAATATGTGGTGGGGGATTGCTTCCTTCCCTATGTCCTGTAGGAATCCCGCCTGAAGTATGGTTCTCTTGAGATCTTCATTTAATTGGAGACGGTCGGCTATAGCATAGGACAGCATACCTACGAGGCGGCCTCTGCCTATAGATCCATCGAGCGATTCAACGGATAATATGAGATCAAATGGTGCTTTAATGCCTGCCTCAATTTCTTTGTATTGCGTGGAGATTGAAAGAGGAATAATTGCAGGATCATACCAGCGGCTCTTTATGTCTTTAACTTCATAGACTGCTATCTTATGGAGTTTACCTTTGAGTTGAAACTTCTCAAACTCGTCTCTTTTGAGGTTTGCATCGGCATATGCGAGCCTGATATCGGTAGAATCCGGATCAAGCGATAAGGCATGTTCAAAACAGGAAATAGCCGCTGTTGCATCATGTAAACCAAAATGTAGTTTGCCCATTTGATATAAGAGACCGGCGCTTTCACCCTCTTCAGTAAGCCTCTCTTCAAGAACTATTAATTCTTCCAGTAATGTTTTGTCGGACTGACGACTATAGCCCATGTTGCGAAGCTTTTCGATATTAACAAAAGGCTCCGCAAGCTTATATGTGAATTCGTCAATATAAACTCTCTCCGGTTGGCATATTTCTTCCAGACGTTTTGCAACGTTGACACGGTCGCCTATGGCACTGTATGCCTGACGATGAACACCCATCATGCCTACGATGGTATAACCAGTTGCAATACCTATACGTAATCTCCACGGAAGGCCTATTTCCTGCATCTTTTCCTGCATTTTCAATCCTGCAAGGACAGCCATAAGGGCGTGTTGTGCATAATCAATGGGTGCACCGAATTCTACCATAACACCATCACCCATATACTTATCGATATGCCCACGGAACAATTCAATAACGGGTTCAATGTGGCCGATAAATCTGTTTAACTCATCTAGAACGATATCAGGGGGGTTCTGGTCAGAATAGGAGGTAAAACCGGTTAGATCGCAAAACATGATACTGATTTCACGTTTCTCAATACGTAGTTTTCCTTCTGTGGCCAGTTTTGCCACAACGGGATCCATGGTTGTATAGAGTGTTCTTTCAACCTTTTCTTTCATTTCTTCCATAACACGGCTTCTCTTCAAGTTCTTCATAGAGACGGCGTGTTTCTTCAAAACCCTTGGAGAGTCTTTCCTGGAGCGAGCCAATGCCGGCACTGGTAAGCACGAGGAAACCGCCCCAAATAACAATCATAATCAGCATGCTGTACATATTGCCACTTACTATAAACCATTCAGGTCTAATAAAAGCCGAAACAACAACAAGGATAATATTCAGGCTTGCATAGAAAGCCTTTTGCTTCCCGAGAATGTACGCGGCAAGAAGAACAGGCAGGTAAAATAAATTCAAAAATGCATACTTATAGGGGAAAATAAAAAAAACTGCGCAGACGAGCATCGCAATTATGAGAACAAAAACAAGCTCCAGATAACGGATGATAAAACTACGAAAACGAAATGCTATGTTAACACCAAAAGCCTCTGCGACCCTAAAATCCTGTATGTCACGAAGATCATCTTCTGAAGGAGCTAATGGCTTGTTCTCTTTATCGGTATTGATAACGCTCACCCACTATCGCCGGTAGATTATATTATTGATATATTTCTCCATAATTAACATGGTCATATTTTTTTGTCAATCGTATTATATAACCAGTAACTATATATTATTATCGGTTTATTTAGATTGTAATTTTTGAAAACATGTGTGATATTTAAAGGAATTACGATATGGGACTCATACAATTACTTTTTCGGGATCCGCTTACTTTTTTCTTACTTGCAGTTCCCCTCCTTTACTCAATTATCTTACATGAGCTTGCCCATGGGTGGGTGGCCTACAAGATGGGAGATTCCACGGCAAAATGGCTCGGCAGGCTCAGCCTTAATCCAGTAAAACACATTGACCCTATTGGGTCTCTTATGCTTCTTATGTTCGGGTTCGGATGGGCAAAGCCGGTACCGATCAATATTAACAATTTTCATAATCTCAGGAAAGGGCTTATACTAGTGTCGTCCGCTGGTATTGCAGCAAATATTATTCTTGCTTTTTTGTCTTTTTTGGCGATTCGGCTTTTCTCTCCTCTTCCCTTTGAAAGCCTTGATATAATGCTTTCTTATATGGCAAAGATCAACATTATGCTCGCTTCTTTTAACATTATTCCCATCCCACCCCTTGACGGCTCCAAGATATTAATGGGTTTTACAACAGGCAGATTTCAATACACACTCCAGAGTCTTGAGCCTTATGGCATGTTTATTATCATCGGTTTGCTCTACCTGAGGGCACTGGATCCACTGATCGTCTTCTTTCAGTGGATTATTCTCGGGACAATACAACTGTTCCTTCCATGAAAGGTCTCAAGTAAAAACATGTCCGGGAAATGGAAGGATTAAGCACCCATATCATCAGATTTCCTTCCGATGACGAGCAAAACAGGACCCATTCTATTTGACACTTTTCGTGAGAGGTCCCGGAGATATCGCCGATAAACTTGTGCATAGTTTTTCAGAACTACCTGGAACAAATCTTTTATGATCAGGCATGGTCGGCTTTTGATACAATCCGGGATCCTGACAAGAGAGCATAATATAAAACAATATTAGTGTTGACTTTACACTCCTTTTCCCTTATGATATCCCAATCAATAGCGGGGTGGAGCAGTATGGTAGCTCGTCGGGCTCATAACCCGAAGGTCACTGGTTCAAATCCGGTCCCCGCAACCAAAAAAAATCAAGAAGCTAGAATATTTTCTAGCTTCTTTTTTTATCACTTCCTCATACCCTTTTAATACAGTAATTTATTAATAAAAAATAACAGATTATTTTGGTTGTATGAATGTCCGGTTAAAACGGGGGGCTACTCCACGTAGCAAAACGTTACCCAGCTTGGCTTAAATGAGCATATAATAATTTTTAAAAATATCTTGACAACAAGTACCAATAAATTATACCATCCAACTAGTCGGACGCAACCCGACCAGTTGGATGCAAAATCTATTGGACGCGCATAATCAAATGATTTTTACAAAAACAGTCTACAGCACAATAAATGTTGTTATTAAAATACCAGAATTGCGCTTTGAGGAGTGATTATACAAATACATTAAGATACGGAGG
>PNOF01000017.1 GCA_013824645.1 Syntrophus sp. (in: bacteria)
TGCATCTATAAAATAAACATGATATTTTCTTTGACCGCACCCCAAAAACCGTACATGCCATAAGATTAATTTTACGGGTCTTGACAAATGTTAAATCCTGCATCATATACTTATTAACCCGTTAAGATCAAATTCTATGTTCCGGATATTGAAAGCCCAAGGGTTTTTAGGTATGCATATTAGATTATTCATCAATAAAGACAGACAGGGTTGCCAGGTTTAACCGCAACTCTCAAAATAAGGAGGTCAACACTCTGTTATTATGCACCAGGTCTTGCAGGTATTGTTTTGCTTGGAAGAAGTTTGAAAAGCAATAGATGTAAAAATAAAAATTCAAAGAGGAGTAAAAAAAATGAAGAAAGTATTGATGATGGCACTCACCGTATTGATCAGTGTTGCATTTGTCACTGTAGTGTTTGCCCAGGCACCTGCGGGAACAACAACTGATAAAAAGACGACAACGACAACGACCACTACAACACCCGAGAAGAAGGAAACTACAACTACAACCACAAAAACAAAAATCAAGACCATGACGTTCAAGGGCGAAGTCACGAACATGGACATGGCAGCGCAGATGATGACCGTGAATGGCAAGAAGGGCGACATGACCTTCGACGTTTCAAGCGCTAACATGACGGGCGAACCTAAGGCCGGCGACAAAGTCATGGTGAAGTATACAGAGAAGGATGGCAAGATGATGGCCTCCTCGGTCACCATGAAAGGAACTAAGACGTCGAAGACAAAAACCACAACAAAAACAAAGGAGACGAAAGAAGAAACTCCTGCTCCCGCGAAATAAGAATAACAGCCACAGCACAAAAAAGGTGGGGGATTCGTTCTCCCCTTTTTTTGTGTCATACCACTATCCTTGATCGGTTGGTTCTTACCTGTGGTTTTTTTTGCAGTCTCCTAATGGGGGCCACTCCCTTGAAGGTGTTTGCAGGCCAACTGGGTCAATAGTTTAGGAAGGTCTTATCACCCCAGGATTTCCTGAAGAACTTATTATATTTATGAAATGTGTGAGAAGCTAACAAAACGGGCTGGAGACCAGCCATCTAATTGATGCTGTAAAAGATCGGGGTTTGGTGAAAGAGATTGGTATGGGCAAAACCAAACTATCGGGTGCACCTAAAAAAGAGCGTCACCTCACCGGATACGAAAATTGATGATTACCTGCGTATTCCGATCACCCCGGCCACAGATTCCGGTTTTATCCGGTCACCACAAATCTTTTCGCTTCCAACCCTTCTTTGTCTCGAGACAACGACCTGTCTCTTCGCTTATCGTCCCCAGTCAGGTAATTCCTTGCGCTGCAAGTGTTTTTCGAGCTATGAGTTCGCAGGCCTGTTTGTCCCGCTCAAAATCGTTGAGGCCTTTAGTTGAATGTGTGTAGGTGGTTGTACAGCCTCCCAGGAGAAATATAAGAAACACCCAGAGTATCGGTTTGATCATCTTGATTTAGAAACGGAATTACTCCATTTTCCGGACGCTCTCTTCAATAGTATGTTAAAATTCTTTTTCATTTTCCTTTTAGTGTTATCTGTATTTTATTGTTACAAAGAGCGTTGTTAACGCAAAAAGTAAAGATACGATATTTGCAGCTATTACCGGCATTTCCTCGATCATGATGCCGTAAACAAGCCATAATATAGAGCCGATAGATGCCATGAAAGGCAAAAACAGGGAGATGTCCCTCGCTTCTTTAAGCTTCCAAATGCGTATGATCTGCGGCAGCAGTGAAAATGTCGTAAAGAAAGCAGCAATATAACCGATTACATTTTTCATACGTAAGTTTTATCATCACCATCTAAAAAAAACAAACCTTCTTCTTCAGAATCAGATGTGTTTGACTTTAATGAAATGTATCCCGGCGGATAACCCTGATAAAAAAGGGAAGCGGCACAGAACCGCTTCCCTCAAAAAGTATCTTTTCTGTGCTCTATTTCTTTTTCACCGCAGGTTTTTTTGCGACCGGCTTCTTCGTGACAGCCTTTTTAGCCGCTTTTTCTTTTATCGCTGCCCGTGCTGCTGCCAGCTTTGCAATCGTCACCCTGTAGGGTGAGCAGCTTACATAGTTGAGGCCGATATTGTGGCAGAATTCAACCGAATTGGCTTCGCCGCCGTGTTCACCGCAGATGCCTATTTTCAGGTTCTTTTTTACGCCTCTGCCGAGATTGACACCAATCTGCATGAGCTTGCCCACACCACCTTCATCGATCCTCTGGAACGGGTCAAAGGCATATATCTCATTATCAACATAAAACTTCAGGAATTTTCCTGCATCGTCACGGCTCATGCCGAGTGCCATCTGGGTAAGGTCGTTGGTGCCAAAGGAGAAAAATTCCGCCTCTTTCGCGATTTCGTCGGCAGTAATGGCGGCCCTTGGTATTTCGATCATTGTCCCAACCATATAATCTATCTTTGTCTTATTTTTCTTGAAGACCTCATCGGCGACCTTGACGACAACATTTTTCTGGAGCTTCAGTTCGTTAATGTTGCCAACAAGCGGTATCATAACTTCAGGCTTCACATTAATGCCTTTTTTCTTTACTTCACAGGCAGCCTCGAAAATAGCGCGGGCCTGCATTGCTGTGATTTCAGGGTAGACGATGCCAAGCCTGCATCCCCTGTGTCCCAGCATGGGGTTTGCCTCATGGAGGCTGTCTATTTTCAAAAGCACTTTCGCGTAAGGGATACCCATCTTCTTAGCAAGGTCCTTCATCTCTTTTTCTGTATGGGGGAGAAATTCATGAAGTGGTGGGTCCAGCGTCCTGATGGTAACAGGCAGTCCCTTCATAGCGGTGAAGAGACCAACAAAATCCTTTTTCTGTATGGGGAGGAGTTTCTGGAGGGCCTTTACCCGCCCCGCTTCGTCGTCTGCAATGATCATTTCGCGGACTGCGTCTATCCTGTCGCCCTCAAAGAACATATGTTCTGTCCGGCAAAGGCCGATGCCTTCGGCGCCGAATGCAACGGCAACAGCCGCCTGATCGGGTTGATCGGCGTTTGTCCTGATACCGAGTCTTCGTGTCTCGTCTGCCCATTTCATGAGGAGGGAAAAATCCTGATATATTTTTGATTGCGCAGGTTTCAATGTTTTGTCAACGAGGACGCGTAAGATTTCCGACGGTATTGTCTTAATCTGTCCCGTGAATACCTCGCCCGTTGTTCCGTCGATGGAGACAAAGTCACCTTGTTTTATTGTTTTTCCTTTAACTCTGATTACCTTTTTCGCATAATCAATATCAAGATCGCCGCAGCCTGCGACGCAGACCTTGCCCATCTGTCGCGCAACAAGGGCAGCGTGGCTTGTCATCCCGCCCCGTGAGGTGAGAATACCCTGGGCCGCGTTCATGCCGCGGATATCTTCCGGCGATGTATCGATACGCACAAGAATGACCTGTTCTCCACGGTTTGCCCAGCTTTCCGCATCCTCGGCGTTGAAGACAACCTTGCCTGATGCCGCTCCGGGGCCGGCATTCAATGCCTTTGCCACCATGGTGCCCGCTTTGAGGGCCTTGTCCTTCTCTTTAGGATCAAATATGGGCCTCAACAACTGGCTCAACTGATCGGGTTCGACCCGCATAAGGGCTTCTTCCTTTGTGATGAGCTTTTCTTTTACCATATCAACGGCAATTTTAAAGGCTGCAAATGCCGTCCTCTTACCTGTTCTCGTCTGGAGCATCCAGAGCTTTTTGCTCTGTATAGTAAACTCTATATCCTGCATATCCCGGTAATTCTTTTCCAGTGTATTTCTGACCTTGATGATCTCTTTGTAAAGATCAGGCCAGACCTCTTCCAGGGACTTTACCGATTTATCGGTTTTCTGTTTCTTGTTTATGGGGAGTGGCGTTCTGATACCTGCCACGACATCTTCACCCTGTGCGTTGATGAGGTATTCGCCATAGAATGCACTATCACCGTCAGAGGGGTTTCTCGTGAAAGCAACGCCGGTGCCGCAGTCCATACCCATGTTGCCGAAAACCATACACTGAACGTTGACTGCCGTACCCCAATTGCCGGGGATGTTGTTCAATTCGCGGTATGCAATGGCCCTGTCGGTATTCCATGACTTAAAGACAGCTCCGATGGCCCCCCACAACTGATCAAAGGGGTCTTCGGGAAATGTCACTTTCAATTTATCCTTAATGACTTTTTTAAAACTTTTTACGAGGTCCTTTAAATCATCGACAGAGAGGTCTGCATCAGAGGTAATCTTTCGGGCCTTCTTTTTCGCGTCAATGATGACCTCAAAGGGATCATGCTCTTCTTTGCTTTCCGGTTTCAGACCGAGAACAACGTCGCCGTACATCTGGACGAAACGGCGATAGCAATCGTATGCGAATCGCTCGTTCTTTGTGAGCTGTACGAGAGCGCTGACGGTCTTGTCGTTGAGGCCGAGGTTCAGGACCGTATCCATCATACCGGGCATACTGACCCGCGCGCCGGAACGGACTGAAAAGAGAAGGGGGTTTTGGGGGTCGCCAAACTTTGCGCCCATTGTTCTTTCGACCTTTTTCACATTTTCGAGGACTTCTTCCTTAAGACCGGCGGGGAGTTTCATACCTTTATCGTAGAAGAGTGTGCACACCTCGGTAGTAATGGTGAAACCGGGAGGGACAGGTATACCGAGGTTAACCATGTCGGCAAGACCGGCGCCTTTGCCGCCGAGCAGGTTTTTTAAGCTTATTCCGCCTTCAGCCTTTTTACCGCCAAAGAAATATACATACTTTGTTTTTGCCATATATGCCTCCTCATTCAATTCTTATTTTTGAAAAATCAGCAAATGTGAGAAACATGTCCTTTATTAATTTCAGGGCTCCGAGCCTGTTATTTTTTATTGCCTCATCGTTGTCCATAACGAAGACTTTTTCAAAATAGTTGTCTATGGTCTCTTTGAAACTGACCAGTATCGTAAGTGAATCGCTGTATTTCTGCGCCTCCATGAGTCTGAAAAACTCTTCCTTTTTCGATTCATAGAGTGAATAGAGGGCCTTCTCTTCGTCAAAAGCAAATAGAGAGGGGGTCACTATAAGGTTATCGGTAATCTGTTTCGTAATATTAAATACCCGCCTGAAGCCGATCATAAGCCGTTCGAAATCCTCGACGGATTTCTGCGTTTCCAGGGCAATGAGTCTCTGATAGCCGTCATAGATGTTACGGCTGACAAAGGGAAGGACACTTTCCACATAATCCTGATTATGCTTCTCATCAAGCATGGAGAATTTGAACCGCGTGGTTATAAAGTCAAGGATCTTCGCTTTCGTCTCTTCAAGAGAAAGCCTATTTTTTATGTTACGACCGCTCTCGTATGCAATATCGATAAGGTTTTCAAGGGGTACGCGGAAGCATTTGTCGACAATAATCTTGATGATACCGAGAGATTGTCTCCGCAGGGCATATGGGTCGAGATTCCCAGTCGGGATCATACCCATTGAGAAAAAGGATGTAATGGAATCGATCTTATCGGCAATACCCACGATGGAGCCAGCAGGTGTTTGTGGAAGATTACCATTGCCTCCTGTGGGCAGATAATGTTCTTCAATGGCCCGGGCGACATCGCTGCTTTCGCCTTCGATAGTGGCGTAAATCCTTCCCATAGTGCCTTGAAGCTCCGGAAATTCTCCTACCATGTGCGTAAGAAGGTCTGCCTTCATGAGTTTTGTTGTCTTTGCGACAACGGCGGCAGTCTCAGGCGCAAGTATCGACGCGAGATGCGCCGCAATGGAGCCTACGCGTTCCGCCTTATCCTTCAGTGTGCCGAGCTTTACGTGAAAGACGATAGAGCCGAGCCTTTCATAGCGATCAATGAGTTGTGCCTTTTTGTCTTCTTCGAAGAAGAACTGCGCGTCGGCAAGACGTGCCCGGAGTACCTTTTCGTTGCCCCGGATAACGTTTTTGTCCTCTTTCGGGACCGTATTGGCAAAAAATATAAAATGGGGCATAAGCTGCCCGTCATCTTTTTCAATAGGGATATATCGCTGGTGGGTCTTCATGACGTTGACGAGGACTTCCTTGGGAATGCCGAGAAAGGCTTCATCGAAGGAACCTCGAAGCGGATAAGGATATTCCGTAATATAGATGATCTCTTTGATCAGTTCCTCATCACGGATAGCGTGACCTTTTGTCTCTTCCTCGATACGTTTGATCCCTGCCCGGACTGTTTCCATCCGCTCTGCTTCATTGATGATGATATAGTTGGTCTTTAATATCTCCGCATATTTCTGTGGATCTGTGATGATTATTTGTCCGCTCGATAAGAACCGGTGGCAGTATGTAACGTTGCCGCTTTTAACGTCGGCTACGGTAAATTCGACGGGCACATCGCCGAAGAGACAGAGTACCCACTGGATGGGCCGCGCATATTCGAAGTTCTCAGCACCCCACCGCATCTTTTTCTGAAAGGGAATTTTTGTGATGATATCGGGAAGGACTTCCTGAAGTATTTTGACGGTCCCCCGTCCTTTTTCAAACTTTTCGATGGTGACGAATTCAACACCATCCTTGACACCTTTTTTTAGTTCTCCCATTTCGGCGCCCTGCGCTTTGGTAAAACCAAGAGCAGCCTTTGTCGGGTTACCGGATTCGTCGTAGGCCCTGTTTAAAGGCGGGCCGAATTTGACCGTTGTTGTCTCCTCCTGCTTTTCGGCCATGTTGCTCACAAATACAGTCATACGCCTCGGTGTTGTCTGGATGTTAATATCACCGAAGGTAATCCTCGATTGGGCAAAACTATCTTCGAGAAGCCTTTTCAGACCTTCTTTTGCCGGCTCAAGAAAGCGGGCGGGAATTTCTTCGGTCCCTATTTCCAATAATAATGTTTTCACTCTGGACTCCGAACAAAGAACTTCGAACGTTATTTCTTCAAGAGCGGGAAACCCAGCTCTTCTCTTTTTTGAACGTATAATTCGGCACACATTTTCGCGAGGTTCCGTACCCTGGCGATGTAATTTGCCCGCTCGGTAACGCTGATAGCGCCCCGTGCGTCGAGGAGATTAAAAACATGGGAGCATTTCAGACAGTAGTCATATGAAGGATAAATAAGCCCCCTCGTCTTTATCAGTTTTTCCCCTTCACGCTCATATGTATCAAACAAACCCCGGAGCATTGCGGGGTCAGATTCTTCAAAGTTATAGATGGAAAATTCCCGTTCCGAAGCAAGGAAGACATCACCGTAAAGAATGTCCTTGTTCCACTTGATGTGATAGACATTATCCACATCCTGAAGATACATGGCGATGCGCTCAATGCCGTAGGTGATCTCCACGGTAATGGGCGCAAGGTTGATGCCGCCTGCCTGTTGAAAATAGGTGAACTGTGTGATCTCCATGCCGTCGAGCCACACTTCCCATCCGAGGCCCCAGGCGCCGAGCGTTGGCGATTCCCAGTCGTCCTCGACAAACCGTATGTCGTGATAGGACGTGTCTATACCGAAACTTTTCAAACTTTCGATGTAGATGTTCTGGATGTCCTTCGGGGAAGGTTTCATGACAACCTGGAACTGGTAGTAGTGCTGGAGGCGGTTCGGGTTTTCTCCGTAGCGTCCGTCGGCAGGCCTGCGCGAAGGCTGTACATAAGCGGCGTTCCATGGTTCAGGACCCAGGCATCGCAGGAATGTAGCCGGATGGAATGTGCCTGCGCCGACTTCCATATCATAGGGCTGCTGAACAATACAGCCTCTGTCGGCCCAGAATTTTTGTAAAGCGAGTATCAGATCTTGAAAATACATGCGTAAACCCCCATTTCTATACCATAAATGATGCGGTTTTTGCCAATAATTTCGACAGACAGTGGTGGTTTGGTTTTGTGCTCTATTACAACACATTTCCCTAACCGTCTCTCGGTATTGTTTTGTGTTTGGACGAAGGCTTGTTCGGAAAAGCGTATCTGCTCGCCCTGCCGCGCTGTGTACCAAACACAAAACACACAGTATCAGGTAATCGGTATTCGCTATTATTTTTCCTTTGTTCGGGAAAAGATGAACCAATATGTTTCTGTTTCTTCGGATACGTTTTTCCGAAATTCTCCACCGGCAAGCCTCATGGAATGCTGGAGATAGAGCGTTTTTGACTCTCTCAGGACAAAAGGTTTATCGCCCGGTCCGGGCGTGACGGTGAGGGTGGTACCTTTACTGTCACAGTCTGTTTCAAGGGAGATATTAGTGATTTCAGAGATGGCGAGCTGTTCAAGAAGTGCGGCGAGCATATCTTGGAACATTTGTCTATCTGCGGTGACGGAAAGATCTCCCTGTTTTGGGAAGAATGAGAGCTGGACCGTAGAAAAAAGAGGGGTATAGGCTATCCTTCTAATGAGTTCGTTGACAAACTCTTTGTTGTCGTCCAGGACCTCAAAGATTTTTTCTGCGTCGATAGGGTTTTTCTGCAATGATGCAAGGGTTTCCTCTATGTCATTATTCAGGTCAAAAAGGGTTTCCTGGTCCGCGAACCGGACCCCATAGACTACATTCACAAAATCTGACAGGAGGTTCTTGATTCTCCGGAGGAAATAGGGGTCGAAGAGCACTGATATCTTTTCAGGTTCGAAGAGTTTGTTGACCTTTCTCGAAAACTGGACGGCCTTTGAAATAACCGGAGCCCCCTTTTTTTTCTTAAGCTCGTTGATGAAGCTACGAAATTCCTCGACGGTTTTGTCAATCATCTCTGAGTCGATAGTGCCGAGAATTGCCTCTGCGCGTTCGTTTTCGTCGAGCATCTCCAGGTAGTATGAGATTTTCAGGAGCCGTGCAGCGATAATTGAAAAGATGCTGCTCGCTTCTTCCAGGAGAACGATTGCATATTCTGAGATATATAGTGAACGTTCCCTGTCAAAGAGGGCAAGACCGGTCAATCGCAGGGCATCTTTACGGGCATCCAAAAAGATCTGTTCTGCCTTATCAAAACTCATAATGTTTCCGTGGCCGGGGAAAATATGGGTAGTCCCGGCTTTATGGCCTAATTCTGTCACGGCCCTTAATGAAGCGGCAAGTTTATTGTTGTCCCAGCCTGATTTCCCGGCAATTCCAGGTGTTGTGGCAAGGTGGAGGTCACCGGTGCATATATATTGCCCTATCCGGTAACAGACGCTGTCAGGGCTGTGGCCAGGGGTATGAAAGACTTCCATCCGGTCTTTCCCGCTGAGGGGGATGATCTGCAGCTGGAGGACATGGCCATCCTCACACTCCATTATGTCGCTTTCAATCGACAGGGGGTGTTCTTCGGAGATGACAGTCTTTTCACCGGACCGGAAGAAACGGTCTCTTACCCTGCATACCGGCAACATTGAGCCATTCATATTTGCCAGGGTAATGCTCTCATCCCTGTTCTCGATGGCATCTGCTGCTACGGGATGGCAAATAATCTCACCATTGAAAGTTTGGTCCATAAGAAGGTGAACCGCTAAAAAATGGTCAATATGACAATGGGTAAGAAAGATAAAAACGGGAATAAACCGCTCGCCCTGTTGTGACATGACAACCTGGCGGGTATGTTCTATCTGTTCAATGTCGGCACCGGGGTCGATAACAATAAAAAGCCTGGGAGATTTAATTATAAAGGTGTTTGAGCAGGTCACAGAGGGCTTGCGGATTATGGGATATATCTGAACATTATGGGTTTCCGGTATGGCTACCCATGTGTATGGCTCAGGTTTTGTCTTTTCCGATAGGATGGTTACCATTGAGTATAATTAATATCATACAGTTTTATTGCTGTGCGATCTTTTTCTTACCATAAAAGAAAAAAACATTGCGCCAAGACACATGAGCCCTCCAGCCACGTAGGTGTAGCTGAACCCGTTCAGGATAATCGATTGCGGCGCCTGTAAATGGTAGAGGCTTTCTCCTTTTTGTACGATACCGCTCAAAGATTGGGAAAAGATCAGTTCAAAAATGGCAGTTCCGAAGACCATACTCAGGTTGATGGCAGTATTGAGCAAACCCGAAACAGCGCCCTCTTTCCCTTTCGGAGCAAGGCCCATGACCAGGGTATTGATGGGTGACATGAAAAACACATAGGAGAAGCCAAGCCATGCAAGAAAAACAAAGACAGAGGCAAGACCGCTGCACCTCATCGTATAGGCAAATATGAATGTATTTATTGCCCCTGAAAGCATGGCAATGGTACAGAGAATAACAGGGTTTGTCCTGTCGGCCAGTTTTCCCGCATAAGGGGACACAAAAACGTAGATAAGCGAATAGGTGAGGAGGACTATACCTGTCTTTACGGACGTCAGCCCTTTTATGAGATCAAGATAGAAAGGCAGCAAAAAAGCATTCCCTGCGATAAGCATGTAGGCCATTGTGGTAGCGGACAGCGCGAAGACAAATCCCCTGTTTTTCAGCATTGTCATATCCAGCAAGGGATCTTTACTTTTTTTCTCACACAGAATGAAGAAAAAAGACAGGAAAACAGCGGCAGCGGCAGATACGAGAACGGGCAGGGAGGCCCACCCGTCTTCGCTGCCGGTGCTTATTGCATAGAGAAGCGCAGACAGCGCTGAAAAACTGAGAATTGCCCCGGGGAAATCAAATCCCCCAGTGCGCTTAAAAGGTTTTGATTCCTGTAAAGTGTTAGACGATGGCAGATATCTCAATGCGAAAGCAATAGCGATAATCCCCAGAGGAATGTTGATAAGAAATATAAGCCTCCAGGAAAAAAGACCTGCGATAATGCCGCCCAGAGGCGCCCCGGCAGCGACCCCGAGGGCATTAGCGGTGGCGTTTATACCGAAGGCCCATCCCAGTTTTTCCCTTGGAATAGTTTTCGCGATAATGGCGAAGCTTGCGGCGAGAAGCATGGAGCTCCCTAATCCCTGTAAAAACCGTGAGGCGATAAGCGTATGAATCCCCTGTGAAAGGCCGCACAATAAGGACCCTGAAATAAATATCCCGTAGCCTGCGATGAACATGTTCTTGAATCCTTTTCTGTCTCCCAGCTTACCGAAGAGAATGAGCGAACTCGTAATAACAAGGAGATATACCATAACGATCTGAGATGCTTCGGAGGTTCCTACATTGAATGTACGGGAAATGGTGGGCAGGGAAACATTAACGGTATATAAATTGAGTCGTGCCAGGAAGGACGCAAAAGCGATGCTCAACACAATCAGATAATGTTTTCTCTCTTCTCCCACAGTGACCTAACAATCTACAACATCTTTGATTTTTTAACAGTAAAAATTACGTGGTCACCTATTTTATCGGAGTTTAACCATCATTTTTGTTGATACATAAATGCAGCGGGGGCCACGCTTATCGGTCTCAATTATTTGCAAAAACTTCATGCCCAGCTTTTCAAAGGCCCGCAATGAGCCCGTATTCTCAGGGTGGGCAAGGGCAAGAAGACGGTCCACATCGAAGTTTTTAAAACCGTATGTGATTTGTGCCAATCCGATTTCCGTGGCGTACCCCTTCCCTTGGGAGGCTTCCTGAAGTGCAACGCCTACTTCGAAATCGTTTTCGTTGAGATAGCGGCAGGGCAATAATCCGGCAAAACCGACAAATGAACCCCCCTCTTTTTCACAGAGAACACCGATACCGCAGACCTCTCTTCCGAAAGTAAAATGCTCATCGATAAACAACCTGGCTTCATGAGCGGTCATAGGGGAACCCCCGAAGAGCCTGAGCATGACCGTTTTCGAGCCCAGCATCCCGATGATGGCCTCCATATCGGAATCACGCAGTTCCCGGAGGACCAACCGTTCCGTCTCCATTGTATACATACTTGCCTCCTCTATTACGGCAACTCTTCCAATCTCCCTTCAATTGTACTACACTTATGCGGAAAATCAATTACCCGATGAGGAAAGAATGAACGAAACACATATTAAAAAAACTGCTCTTGAACTTCACCTCACGCCTAAGCAGGTGAAGGCGACGGCGCTCCTGCTCAATGAATCAGCCACGATTCCCTTTATCGCACGCTACCGGAAGGAAGTCACCGGTTCCCTTGACGAAGTAGCAATAACTGCGATCCGGGACCGGCTGGAGCAACTGACCGCATTGGACAGCCGTCGGGACGCCATTTTCCGTTCTCTCGAAGAGAGGGGGCTTTTGACGGATGAACTCAAAGAAAAGCTCACCACTGCGGAAACAATGGTTGTTCTGGAAGATCTCTATCTGCCCTTCAGACCAAAACGAAGGACCCGTGCAACCATTGCCCGGGAAAAAGGGCTGGAACCTCTGGCAGAGCGTCTTTTCGCACAGAAGAATACCGACCCCATTGGTGAGGCAGAAGCATTCATTGACCCTGAAAAGGGAGTCAATTCAGCCGAAGAAGCCCTTGCGGGCGCCAGAGACATTATTGCGGAATGGATAAACGAAGACGCCGCCGCGCGGGCTGCCATACGGAACTATCTGCTTCAGCATACCCGGTTCAACGCAAAGGTGATGAGCGGCAAAGAGCAGGAAGGGATCAAATACAGAGATTACTATTCCTGGGAGGAACCTGTTAGCTCCGCCCCTTCTCATAGGGTGCTCGCCATGCGGCGGGGAGAGAAGGAAGGATTTCTCTTGCTGCACATTGTCGCGCCGGAAGAAGAAGCTCGTGCCATTTTGAAACGTCTTTTCGTCAGGGGAGAAAGGGCGGCCTGCGATCAGGTAAAAGAGGCCCTTGAGGACAGCTATCAACGCCTCCTTTTTCCTTCCATGGAGACAGAAATCAGGGTCATCACAAAGGACCAGGCCGACGAAGAAGCGATCCGGGTTTTCGCGGAAAATCTTCGCCAGCTTCTCCTGGCTGCACCATTGGGTGAGAAAAATATCCTTGCCATTGATCCGGGGTTTAGAACGGGCTGCAAGGTCGTTTGTCTTGACAGGCAGGGAAAGCTTCTCCATACCGGTACGATCTTTCCCCATAAATCACAGAACGAAAATATCGAAGCAGCGAAAACAGTCATTGACCTTTGCCAACGTTTCCAGATTGAGGCTATTGCCATTGGAAACGGAACAGCCGGCAGGGAAACAGAGGTTTTTGTAAAAGGGCTTGCCATTGCCGGGAATACTCCCGTAATCATGGTTAATGAGAGCGGGGCTTCTATCTATTCTGCGTCAGAGGTTGCCCGCGAGGAATTTCCCGATTATGATATTACTGTGAGAGGCGCTGTTTCTATTGGCAGACGTCTCATGGACCCCCTTGCAGAGCTGGTGAAGATCGATCCCAAGTCTATCGGCGTAGGCCAATATCAGCATGATGTCGATCAAAATGCTTTAAAAAGGGGCCTCGATGATGTGGTCATGAGCTGTGTCAATGGGGTGGGCGTTGAGGTCAATACGGCAAGTAAAGAACTCCTCACCTATGTTTCCGGTCTGGGGCCGGGGCTCGCAAAGGCTATCGTGGCATACCGTGACGAACATGGCCCCTTTGGCGCGAGAACAGGATTGAAAAAAGTGCCCCGTCTGGGCCCGAAAGCATTTGAGCAGGCAGCAGGGTTCTTGCGGATCAGGGGAGCAAAGAACCCCCTCGATGCGAGCGCTGTTCATCCTGAAAGTTACTCAATCGTGGAAGCTATGGCAAAAGATCGGGGCTGTTCTGTCCGTGATCTCATGGGGGACGAGGGGCTTCAAAAACAGATCGACCGGACACGATATATGACCGAAACGATAGGCCTCCCTACACTCAACGATATTATGGGTGAACTCATCAAACCCGGACGGGACCCGCGGGAACAATTTGAAGCCTTTGCCTTCGCAGAAGGTGTGGAAAAAATAGAGGATGTGAAACCCGGCATGAAACTTCCGGGAATCGTCACCAACATTACGGCCTTCGGCGCTTTTGTGGACATAGGGGTGCATCAGGACGGTCTCGTTCACATTAGCCAGTTGTCAGACCGTTTTGTGAAGAGTCCCGGTGATGCAGTAAAAGTCCATCAGAAGGTGATGGTCACTGTCCTCGAAGTTGATATGGCCAGGAAGCGGATCTCGCTCTCCATGAAGAGCAATCCTACACATACAAACCGTTAATACAAATTCGCTTTGTATGTGTGATATTTCGGGTAATTATTCCATTTCTAAATCAGAGATGATATTGAGGCGGCAAGGAGGAGGAAACCGGAGCGTACAATCTGTACGTGAGGATTTACGCCGACGCTGCCAACAAAGATAGCGCTCTGATTTAGAAATGGAATTATATCTCGATTCTTGTGACAACACCATGAAGCTTATTGGGGGGCAAATCATGAAACTGCACAAAAGGCGGCGCCAGCCGCTTCATCATGGAGAAGATTTTCCAGATGGCGTTCTTTGTCGAAATTTCTTCTAATCCGTAAAATATTCCTTTTTCTGTGATCCCGGCTTTTTTAAATATTTCTTCAATATCAACAACCTCTGTATAACCCATCTGGATCTCAAAGGTCCTCAATCCATCAGCAAGATTTTCTTTAAAGAAACTGTTCACACCAAAAGGTACGTCGAGTGTTACGATGGAGACGATAATATTATCTTCGTAAATGATATTATTCATAAACATGGTATGGACAATATAGGCGGGTACCCTTTGTGTGCCTCGTGCGAAGAAGAGCGCCGTTCCTTTAATTTTATTGAGCTCGCGGTATAATTGATTATAACTTTCCAGAAAAATATCGAGTTTTAAGGGACGAAGAGAACGGTACAATTTCCGCTGCCCTACCGTGTAAATCAGCATAATGGCCAATGGTAGAGCTGCTATAATGAGAGACCAGTAGCCGCCGTGAGGAATTTTATATGAATTGGATACAAGAAAAATGATATCAACACAGGTAACGAAGATGGCAATACCGGTTTTGACTTTTTCCTTTCTCAGATAGAATATGCAGGTCATCATTATGCCCGTCAGGGTCATGGTTCCCGTGACAGCAAGTCCATAGGCAGCAGCAAGCCGGTTTGACTCTTTGAAGAGAAACATAATGAACAGGACTGATACCAAAAGGAACCAGTTGACGAAGCCGATATATATCTGTGATCTCATCTTAGCAGAGGTATAATCAACCTTAAACATAGGCAGCAACCGGGTGTTAATTCCCTGATACACCACGGAAAACATACCGCTGATTAATGCCTGTGACGCAATAACGGTGGCTATAATACTCAAAATAAGAAAAGGTATATAGAGGAACAGCGATTGTTGGAATACCATGCCAAAGAGCACATTGGAAGTGGCAATGCCGGGGTTTTTTATGAGAAATGCCCCCTGACCGAGATAATTGAGTGCAAGGGCGACAAAGACAAAGTACCATGCCCTGATGATCGGTTTACGCCCCAAGTGACCCATGTCGGCATAAAGCGCTTCACCTCCGGTGGCACAGAGGATTACCTCCGATAATACAAAAAAACCGACAAGTCCGTTATGAGAAAGAAAGGTAAAGGCATAGTAGGGATTTATAGCTTTACAGACAGATGGGGCTTGGATGATTGAGATAATGCCGAAGATGCTGAGTGCAAAAAACCATAAAAGCATGATCGGCCCGAAGGCTCCGGCCACCTTTTCAGTCCCTTTCCTCTGGAAAATAAAAAGAATGATAGCTATGACGCTGGCAATGATAATTAGTGTGAGCTGTTGAGTTTCTTTAAAACCGGGAATGAGCAGTATACCTTCTACAGCACTGAGAATACTGATTGCAGGCGTTATGACTCCGTCGCCTACAAGGAGAGAGACACCTACGAATGTGAGGATCGTAATAAAAATCATGCTTCTGCTCTTTGTGAGAAGACGAATGAGAATGCTCCTTAAAACAATTGTGCCCCCTTCTCCCTTTTCGCCAAGACTCATGGCAAGCCAGGCATACTCAACGGAAACAAGAATTGTTAATGTCCATATGACGAGAGAAAGGACCCCCATTATATTATCCGTTGTGGGCTTCATGAGGAGAAAAATGACTGTCAACGTGTATATTGGGCTTGTACCGATATCTCCGAAGACAAGACCCAGAGATTTAATAACGGATTTCGTGCTGTCAACAATAGGGTTGTTGTTTAGCATGATCAACAATATGCCGGAATCGTTTTTGAAGTCTGCTCTGTTAAGTAAAGCATTATAAGGTCTGTTGTTTTGATGGTTACGTATTTTACTGTATGATTTACGATAAATGCAACTCAAATCCGCAATGCTGCGGTCTGAAAATGTACTCCTCAGGGGTCTATGCCGGGGAGAGGGCGATGACACCCCCGGTAAATAGCTTGAAAATAGAGAGAACATGAGTATATTAATATACTCTGGAACATTAATAATGATGAATATAAGATTTGTTATACCAACAGGAGGTGCGGTAAATGAAAAGCGGGACCGCTTTCTCACTGAGGTAATGGGTGCCTGCTGGCACGCATATGATAGCAATAAACCTGTCACGACATATTCCCTCATTGGTTATACATGCACAAAATGTGGTAATTTCGTTCCCTCAAATAATGATTTTTCCACTGTGGAAGATTTCATGAAGCTTTATGACTGGGCCAAAAGTCAGGCAACGTTGAACGAGTTCGTTGCGCGATTTGCAGCAAAAGTGTTAATGAATGATGAAGGAGGTCTTAAGGTGAGAAAGAAATTTGCTGACGGTTTATACACCCTCCTCTCAAGGGCAGGGAGGCAAAAAGAAAATGCTCACCGATAAGGAACTTGAAAAATATGCAGATGTCCTTCTCTGGGGATTAAAGACTGCAAAAAAAGGCACATTTAAAAAGAAGGAAATCGTTCTTCTCCAGTATGAACCTCCGGCGCTGAAACTCGCGGAAATCCTCTACGGAAGACTGCTCGATCTGGGCATGTATCCTGTCCAGCGCATGGGCTTTACATTCGGTATGGAACATAACTTTTACGAAAAGGCCAATGAACAACAACTCACTTTTTTGCCGCCCGGTGAGAAGGAACTTTATCAGAATATCAATGGAAGAATTTTTCTTCGCGCCCCCGAGTCGCTTACCCATTTGAAAGATATCGATCCCATGAAAATAGGCAAGGTCCTCGTTTCACGAAAACCGCTGAAAGATATCCTTGATAAACGGGAAGAAGAAAACCGCTATAGCTGGACACTCTGTACGCTACCGACGCCTGAGTTGGCAAAACAGGCAAAGATGACCCTTAGGCAATACACCGACCAGATCATCAAAGGATGCTATCTCGATAAAGGTGACCCGGTAGGGGAGTGGAATAGTATCCATAAAAACGTAACCGACATAAAAAAATGGCTCAATTCGTTGAAGGTAAAATCATTTCACATGGAATCAGAGCAGGTTGATCTGAGAATCACACCTGGGACTAAGCGCAAGTGGGCGGGAGTTTCAGGACACAACATCCCCAGTTTTGAAGTCTTCTTCTCGCCGGACTGGCGGGGCACGGAAGGAACATATTTCGCAAATCTCCCCTCCTTCAGAAGCGGCAATTACGTGGAAGGGGTCCGTATCACTTTCACAAAAGGTAAGGCCGTGAAAGTGGAGGCGAAAGCAGGCGAAGATTTTGCCAGAAAACAGCTTTCAATGGACCAGGGGGCCTGCAGGGTCGGAGAGTTTTCACTTACTGACCGAAGGTTTTCACGGATCGACCGATTTATGGCAGACACCCTTTTCGATGAGAATTTTGGAGGGAAATACGGCAATTGCCATGTGGCGCTGGGGTCCTCATATACCGATACCTATAGTGGAGACCTTGCGGAAATGACGGGCGCTCTGAAGAAAAAACTTGGCTTCAACGATTCGGCCCTTCACTGGGACCTTGTCAATACGGAGAACAAAACGATAACAGCCCACCTGACTTCCGGCAAAAAAATCGTCATATACGAAAAGGGCATATTCAAATATTAGCATCTGCCCCGGCGGTACAGAGGTCATAAAGATTATATGGACAAAGATGCAGCGGCATTCAAAATGTGGGAGTTTTTACCTGACAATATCCAGGATTCCCTCAAAATTGCCTTTGTGATATATCAACAAAGAGAACGGCAGGAGAGGCAGGCAATAATCAGGCGCTGCCCGCGTTGCAGCAGCAAGAATACTATTGATTGCGGGCAGGTCAAAGACCTCAACGATACCACCATAGGACTCTGTCTTACCTGCGGTTACCTCTGGTGCCTTGAGTGCGACACCGTGCTTTTGACAACGGTTAATTGCGGACACTGGCAGGTCTGTTCCGCATGCGTAGAAGAAAAGGACCTTTCCGGCTATTGCGGCATCTTTCCATGGGAATGCATACACATAATAAATTGGCTGAAAAAGAACCATCCTACGGTTTAATGGGTGACGAGGTCCTTTCTGTTTTCCTTGTATAGCCGCCGTTATTTTGTTAAGCTTTTTGCAGTGATCAAACCCGAGAAGAGGTAGGCAGATGAATATACTACAAGCAATAGGCAACACACCGCTCGTGGAATTAATGAACATCAACAGCAATCCAAAGGTGAAAGTCCTCTGCAAGCTGGAGGGTTGTAACCCTGGCGGTTCTGTAAAAGACCGGCCAGCACTCTATATGATCAGGAAAGCTGAAGAGCGGGGCGAACTCACAAAAGATAAAATCATTCTGGAACCCACATCGGGAAACACGGGGATTGCCATTGCTATGATCGGCGCCGCGAAAGGTTACAAAGTAGAGCTCTGTATGCCTGAATGTGTAAGCACCGAGAGGCGGCTTATCCTCCAGGGCTTAGGGTCCGAGGTATTTCTCACCCCTGCGAAAGAGAATATCGACGGGGCAATCAGAAAGGCCCTTTCACTCGTTGAAAACGCCCCGGATAAATATTATATGCCGAACCAGTATGAGAACCTTGATAACATCCTTGCCCATTTTGAGACAACGGGACCTGAAATCTACCGGCAAACCAATGGAGAGATCGACTATTTTATTGCCGGAATGGGGACAACAGGGACCCTCATGGGTACCGGAAGTTATTTGAAATCGATAAAACCGGCCGTGAAAATTGTCGGCGTTGAGCCTGTCATGGCCCATACTATCCAGGGGTTGAAGAACATGACGGAGTCGATGGTGCCGGCTATCTATAAACAGGCCGAACTTGATGAGAAGCGTATGGTAGAAGATGGTGAAGCTTTTGAGATGACAAGACTCCTTGCCCGGAAAGAAGGGATATTCGTAGGAACTTCCAGCGGTGCCGCTGCTGCTATAGCTCTCAAGCTTGCCTCAGAAATAGATCACGGCACCATTGTCGTGCTCTTTCCCGATCGTGGTGACCGCTATTTGAGCACCATGCAGTTCAGATCCATCTGTGCCAAGTGCCCGCCCTGAGGATAGAATAGAAGTTTCTCTTTGATCTCATCTTCGCCCGCCCCGGCGCTTTGGAATCTGACTTTACGATCCGGGAACAGCCTCTGGTTCATCTGAGCAATCTCAAATGTAGGCATACTTCTTATTATCGCCAGTAACAAAAATGATATGGGGACAGAGCTTTTTTGCTCCATAAAAGGCCACCCCTGTTTTGACGCCATAAGCCCTTGCTTCCACCGGTGACGGCAATAGGTTTGTCTCTCAGGGCTGGATTTGTCTGCTGTCCCCGCATTGTTTCAGCCCTTTATTTTACTGACACGATCTTTCCCCCCAGCGTCTTTGAAATCTTCGGCTGACCGGATTCTATAGTGACCTCTTCACTAATGCTTGATTTCTCTTCGTGTTTAAGGTTTTTCTTATAGATCTTACTCGTAATGGTAACATCATAGCTGGTCCTGTATTTTCCTTCCGTAACCTTATTGACCTGCAAATTCTGAATATTGAATTTGACCTCATCGAACATAGTGAAGGTTTTCTGGAGGTTCCTCTGGAGATCCGAAGTGGTCCCTCCATCACTGGATGTCCACTGACTGCTTAGACAGCGCATCACCCCCGAGGTATTCTTTGATTCATAGGCCTGTCTGAACTGGTTATAGAGTTCTTTTACCTTTGGGGTCAGGTCCTCCGTCTTCGGGATGCCGGCGGCTCCCTGTAGAGAAGCTGTCTGGCCCGGCTTTGACTGTTGAGGCATGGAACCGATTGAACCAGCTTTAGGCTGTTCCATAACGGTTCCGGAGCCGGCAAAAGGCATCTGGGTTTTTGCCGGAGCTATATCCTGGGAAGAAGGGGAAGGTTGAGAAGGCATTGTACCTAAACTCTGCGGAGGGGTTGTTTTGGCTGTGCCGGACAATGCCGCAACATCCTTCTGACCTTGCGGTGCAGCAGACTGTCCTGTCGGGACTGAAGGAGAAGTCTGAGGAATACCTGAAGCCCCGCTCTGTGGAGATGGTGCTTGGGGAATACCGGAAGACACAGCTGCCGGTTGTGCGGCTCCCTGCGCCATTGTCTGACCTGCTCCTGCCGGCTGACCCTGTCCTTGTGGGGGTATAGCAGTTCCCTGACCAATCGGTGGAGTCATCGTTCCTGTACCTGCTGGGGGTGTAGCAGAACCCTTTCCAGCCTGCTGGACCGGCACACCCGGTCCTGTCGGTTGGCCTGACTGACCCGGTCCTGTCGGTTGACCTGATTGACCCGGACGGCCCGTCTGCCCTGGTCCCGTACCTATCGGGGTGGTAATGCACTTGCCGTTCGCAAATTGCCCGCCTTTCGTTAAACATTCGTCCTGGAGTTTCCGTTCCTCCTCGGCCTTGGCTCTGTCAATTGTAAACTGTTTAGCTTCCTGGGCAACCTGCGCATTGTACCGTGTCAGATGATCGTTGATGGCCTTTACCACATCTCCTGCGGCTCCTTTAATGGCAGCATTCTTATGGTTAGCTGCCAGATTGCGGGCAGTATCAAGAGTGACGTCGATCCTGGCGTCAACGGTATTTATCGCGGTTTTCATGGAGATTTCCATGGCAAAAGCAGTGCCATTACGCAGGGCAGCACCTAATTTTTCATCGAAGGTACGGTTTTTAATGCCTTCCTTATATGTCTGACTCCCGTAGGAACTCACCGGGATTGCGCTCACATCGGCGGCCATCTTTGCGATCCTTGTGGCATACACAACATTGCCGTTTACTACCGCATAATCGGGTGAATCTATGAAATAGGTGCGTATCTCCGCAGCTTTGGCCTCCAGAATAGTCTTGAGCCCCGTATCCCCCTTGGGATCCCACTTTGCTATGCCGGTACGTTCGATATCCTGAAGCAGTGCATCCGCTGCCGCGTTTGTCTTAGCCTTGTCAAAGAGGGTCAGGTCCGAACTGGATGGGGCCAGAAAGTTACGCTGATTGGCGCCGGAACTGCCTTCGGTTGCGATAGCTACCCGCACTATCGAAACATTTACTGCACCGCCCAGACGATTCCCCTGGATTACCGTCGTCCAGTATTCCACCTTTTTAAGCAAACTCCCCAGATACAGTAGGTCCTCCTGGATGCTAACAAGTAGCTTTTGACTATCATCAATGAACTTTTTGTTCACTTCAGTCTCGACCTCCAGTGCTACTTTCTCAACATCTTTCATATCGAGGATTCTTTTTTCGATGTTAGGAATTACCTGGGCTTTAGGATCAGACTGTAGTTTCAGCGCATTTATCTGCCCCGTTACCTCTGTAAGCTCCTGCGCATATCGGTCCCTTTCGACGAGGTACCGTTTAAGACTGCCTATGTATTCCAGCGCACGTTTATAACGCTCATTCGTCCCAGATGCCCGACTGTTTTCGTTGCTTATTTTCTTCCTCAGATCTTCGATATAATAAACGACTGCCTGCCCGTTTTCTCCCCACTTAGGGAACGTCATCTTGGGCAATCCCAGGTACCCGTCGGGGGCAACATTCCGGAGGCTGTTCAGGTACTGTTTTGTATCAGATGCTGTTACCTGATAGTTCTTTGTTTCGTTAACAGGGAAAAAAGTCGGGACTCTTTGATTGAATGACGCCAGGTTGTCCAGGGCGGCCTTTTTCAAGTTATCCATATCTACGTATCGTGCGCGTTCTTCACTTGCAAACTTGCCTATTGCCTTACCTGTGGCATCATACTGGAGCTTTGCATTTTCGACATAAAGTCGCCGTTTTTCATCGTAGTTCTTTTTCTGGCTTTCTAAAGCAGTGAGCTCTGGCTGCACCGTTAGGGCGCGCATTGCAGCCGTAGCGCTATTTATACATTTGTGCCACTTCGGGTCTCTGTCCCTCGCCTGCGTATAGCCACCACATGCTTCGAGCGCTCCTTGTAAAGCGTTGCTCTGGCTACTTAAACTCTGCATTATTGCTTCGCGCTGAGAGTTGTATGAAGGATGATTATCGCCCGGCGGATTTTCCTTATTGAATTGCTCCGAAAATTTTCCCCACGTTTTAGCGGCATCCTGTGTCATATTTTTCGCCTGGACTTCCATATCCTGGAGCGACTTGGCCTGACGCAATTGCGTTTCAACCGCATCAATACTGATGAGACCAATCGAGGTGGCACTAAACGCTAACGTGGACGGATATTTGGCCGTTGTTGCAACGAATGCAGTCTGAATGGTTTTAGGCATATCCTTTAGCGCCTTTGCCACACTACTCCAGGACTGTTTGAACGCCGCTTTCACCGCATTCTTTCTCTGGCCGGTTACACCTGTATCGGGAAGTATCCTGACGTAAACCCTAACGAAATATCCTATCCTATCCCGGATATCGTACAGATCGTCCCACTTTTGGTTTTTGTTCGCATTTGCAATAGCCTGCGGCGCCTGTTTTGCATATGCTTCGATCTCTGGCAGCTTCTTTACGGCATCTTCGGCATTTACAACAAATTTCTGGAATTCGGGGGTGATCTTCTTCGAGGCCTTCGCGATCTCCAGAAGTGCCTTTCGCATGAACACTTCGCTCTCGGCTGCCCTGGCGTATTTATTTAATTGGCTCAGGAGCCCGGCGATCCAGGTCTCTATTTCCTGCCTGTTCTTAAACACCTCTGCCTGCTCGGCACGATCCACGGCTCCGCCGCCTCCGACGCCTCCTACAATAAGTACATCCCAGAAAGACGGCTCGGGAAAAGTACGTCCAAGTTCCCCTGTCACGTAGGAGTTTAGTCTCTGACGCCAGTTTTGATCCTGTACAACTTTACGAAAAACATATTCCACTGACTCCTTGGTAACGGGGATCGGGTCGCTCTTGTCGCCAATTTGTCTCCCTGTCCTCGGTTTTAGTACCGGGTCACTTTCAATAGCGCCGTACAACGATTCTATATCACGGGCAATCTTCGTCGCCTCTACCTGCGCATAGGATTCTTTCGTGATGGAATATGCCGTCAATGCGAGCTGAAAAACCCCCGTGGAAAGCCCCAGGTATTTCAGTACAGCCTTACCGGATGAGTCCCACCCGGCCACTTCAGCCAGTATGGTCAGGACCGTTTCTTCACCGGCGCCAATAATGTCACCGGCGCCCGCCTTCCGGCTGGCGCTGCCAGCGGTGGCAGCAAACCCCACAATCTTATTTATTTTATCGATATATGGCGCAAGGCGTTGTGTTGCACCGGTATTTGGGTCTTCTTTAAGCTCATCAAATACAATCCCATAGCCTGTGCTGTAAAGAGAGCCCACGGAACCGAACATGGAGTCGTAAACATCATCTTCTTCATCAGCCCACCCCATCACGGGAACAGCCAACAGGGACAGGATGAGAAAGAACATCCAGAACTTACCGGCATACCCCCTGATAAATTGACATTGGTTCTTTATGAGAGATTGTTTTTCCATTCGCCTTCCTCCCGATATTGTATTAATCTTTGTAGTACCGCCCGACACGCAATCCGACACTTACGAGGCGATCCGTTAAGACCCGGATGCCTTGGGGCGACCCGACACCGAGTCGGGTACCCCGCGATTAATGCCGATGAACCTTTTCGGTCCTGCGGCCAGTGTCGCGTTTAGGACAGTTCTCGCTGTTTGAGCGACAAGCGAGTTCGAGAACTGAGCAAAGGTGAATCGTGTGCAGGGTAAGGCAGACGAGTGGGAGTGAAGAAAATGGTGACCTCCGAAGAGCAGGGTTGATTTAGAAATGGAATAAAACAATCTGAGTTGCCAAGCAAAAGAAATGGTTATCCCCATAAATACATGATTTAGAAATGGAATTAGGCAGCTGAAGTATCATTCATCTCGTGAGAGATCTTATGATTTCGCCCACATACATACGATGATAGTCCTTTTGGGGATAATATTCTTCTATCTCAGGCGAGAGAAAATTTTTCGGCAGAATGTCCTGAAAGTATATTTTTTTGCATTCAAGAACAAGCCTGGCCTCTGCAAAATAGATGGTATTTTCACCAAATACCGGAGTAAGACCTGTTTCCGCAACCTTGTTGACATCTCTGCCCGACTTTGTGCCGCAGTATGTGAGTACGTCACGGTACTGCTCTTCAAGAAAGGAAAGGGTATAGAAGGGAGATTCTTCGACAAATTTGTAAGTGTAGCGGTTTGGCCGGATCACACACCAGGCAACTTTTTTCTCCCACATAATGCCAAGCCCGCCCCATGCGCCGGTCATGGTGTTGAAAGATTCCCTGCTGCCGGCTGTAATGAGCATCCAGTCACTCCCGATAAGCTTGAAGGGATTGTCCATGACGAACTCAGGATTTATTTCCTTAAAGATATTATTCATAATTCACCTTTTAATATATAGCGCCTTTTTTAACTGTGCTATTTCGCTTTTTTGATCTTGAAGCCTTCGGGCAGCATATTAAAGATAAGTCGATCTTTAATAACAAGGTTATAAGAGAGATAGGAGAAACGCCCTTCGCTTATGGCACTATCTGCGATTATTGTTGTCTGAGGCCATGCAGTACTCTGCATGTTCCGTCCCGTGAGGCTGATGATGGGCCAGATTGTCCCCTTTTTTGCTACCTGAGTACCCGCAATAGAGAGAAAGAATTTTGTTCCCTTGCCGGGGACAAGTTCTTTTACGTTAATGCCGGCCCCAACACCATCGGCAGCCTCACCGAAACCGTCCGATTTGGTAATCCTTGAAGCTTCTACATTGGGAGACGTACAGATCCTCTCAAGCTCAAAAAAAGTTACCTCACTGTCTTTCAGAATTTGCTTAACGGGAACGAAGATACCGAAGGCAAAATCTTTTATAGTTTGATCTGTTTGATTGATTATTTCATAGCCAAGAGAGAGCTCTGTCAGATTTCCTTTCAGGGGAAGGACCCGGTAATCCGTCTTTACCTTGACACCAAGAAAATCAAAGCCGTCATTTCGCCAGAAATGTCCCTCTTCACCGAAATAGTTATCATACTGCCCGACAACAGCTTCACCTGGCAGCAGAAGCACCTTTTTCCAGATAAAGGAGATATCCTTTGTGCCGGTAATGATATCGGGCCGGGCAAGATAAGATGTCTTTTTTGGCGTAACTTCAATAGGCGAGAAAAGCGGGTCCGGAAGAAGAGAATCATCCAGAAATGCGGGGTATCCATTCCCCTTCCTGTATTTTTCAAGAGGGAATTTAGAGGTCACCTCCAGGGTCAGTGATGACTCACTGAGATTAACGACCATGGTCTGGTGGTTAATGATGGGGGTGAAATTTCGTGTCTGGAGGGTATCTCTTTCAATGATATAAAGGGGCAAGGGCTCCTTATCAGCGGCTGCGGCTGACTGCAACAATAATAAAGGAAGCAATACCAGAATGATGATGAATGTCTTCAGCCACCGCACGCTCATAAGAAGTCCTCTTAAGATCAGAAATAAACGCTACTTACGGAAGTACTGCATGGGTGCCTGGGGCCTGCCCACAAAGCACTGTTGCGTAAAGCCATAAAACTTGATGATGTCAACGGCAATTTTTGCTTCTACCTCTTTCTGGTCAAAATCGATCATCGACATGTTGCCCTGAATCACCTTCCAGCGCCCCTGTACCTTGGATGCCGTTATATTGTCGGGATTAAAGGCAATACAGTCTTCGCCCTGGAATGGACCCTGAGGGGCTTTTCCGTTCATGGTATAGTACTGCATGGGCGCCTGGGGCCTGCCCACGAAACACTGTTTATCGAGTTGATAGTGTTTCATGATCTGTGCGGCCTTCTCGGCCTCGCTTTTGTTCGCTCCAAAATCGATCATCGACATGTTGCCCTGAATCACCTTCCAGCGCCCCTGTACCTGCGAGGCGGTTACGTTATTAGCATTAAAAGGGATACAATCCTCGGTAAACTTCCCCGCCTCAACTTCAGCGAATTTTCCGTTAAAGCCTGCCAGGCAGAAGTATCCAAGGAGGTTCTTTTTTTTCTGTGCCTCATTGAGAGACCAGGCCATTGTCTGGCTCTGGAGGAGTGTATAATCCCAGAAATACTTGTCTACTTCCTCCGATGCTCCGATGGGAAGTCCCTTATTTCCGGCAATGTATGTACGGGGGCTGTGTTTCATGATACCGTTTTTGAGACTATATGGTGAAGCGCAGGTATCGCAGGAGTTGAGGAGTATAACGGAGTTGTATATGCCCTGAAAGGGTACCGTGGTATTGAAATCACCGGACCAGATGACTTCCTGGTTCCATTCCACGATAAGATCAGGGTTTCCATGGCCGATATTATTCCATGCAACGAGGTTGGTGCCCTTCTGGAGGATATCCATGATGGCAGCCTTGGTGCTTTGATTACCAATCATCTTCGTTGCTGAACCAAAAGCCTTGGTAAAGATAGTGTGTACCTGGTTGGTGAAGTTTACCGCTGTGGGAATAGTATCGCAGGGCGTGTTGGCAAGGGCCTTCGGTCCGTAAGACTGTGGAAGTGTTATTTTCAGGTTCTTGAGGATATCGGCTTTCAGCTTAACTGTCGCGTCGCTTACCTTACCCGGATTTTGTATCACCCCTATTGCAGGGCTGTAATGATCGATCTTCTGTTTCACAAAAACCTGATCGCCTTCCATCTCATAGTCTATTTTGGAAAGTGTTGCCGAATAAATATTTTTATCAAGGAAAAGAATAAGAGCTTCTGCCTGGATACGGTTTCCTACTTTACCGATGATCGATACCTTAGGACTAATAGTAGCGCTCTGATTAACAAGGGCTCCGAACTGCTGGGTCAAAAGGAACTTTGCCGCATTACCGACCCTTTGCTGCTCAGCGGCTTGAATGCCCCCTATCTTTGATGAGATAATAATATCCTTCATGGTTGGCGGCGCCTGTACTGTCGCCGGTATCCTGAGGCCTGCGGCAGTTGGGGGTAATTTAACCGCCGGCTCTACCTGCTTCATTTGAGCAAAGCCGAAAGATACGCAAAAGATGACCACCAAGAAAGCGAAAAACAAAACCTTAAAACGATTCATAAAATACCTCCGCAACATTAAATTTTTCCGGAAAGCCTGTAGATGCAGGTTCCCCCCCACTATTTGCCATCAATGGAGATGATGACAAAACCGTCCCCTGATACAGAGAAAAGAACATTATGAGTTACTGCCGTATAGGTCGCACGATAGAGAAAAAGACCCATCAGCTCAAAGCGAACGTTGTCCCCCCTGTCTTCAACAAGGGTTATGGCACCACTTGCCTGACCGCTTTTGGCCAAGTCTTCCGGAAAATATTTTTCGATGATCTCGCGACCAATGCTTTGAAGTTTTTCTTTCGTCAGGAAAGCCTTGTCTGCAGGCAAAGATTGAATGGTAATAGCAACAGCAGCCGTAGGCTGTTTTCCGGTAGGATTACTCATGGATACCTGCACGGTAAATATGAAGACTGGTATGCAAACCAAAACAATGATAACAAATAACTGCTTCGTATATTTTTTTAACATACACGCAGTCCACCTTTGCAGCAATATTCTATTGCTGCGCTTTATGAGTATTTATTGCTCTTAGTAACAACGAACCCACCCCAAACTTTCCCAACCAGACTGTACAATGATTTATTATCACAAAAAATGTACCAACACAAACTTTTTATGATTTTAATTTCCTGCCCTGATATTGAGTATATCACCATCCTCGACGATGTAGGTTTTTCCTTCAAGACGCCATATCCCGGCTTTCTTACATTCCGCCATACTTCCATATTTCATGAAATCCGCATACGATACGGTTTCGGCGCGGATGAACTTATTCGAGAGGTCCGTGTGGATTGTCCCCGCAGCCTCCTGGGCATTCATACCCTTTTTAATGGGCCAGGCGCGGCACTCGTCTTCACCGACAGTGAGGAAACAGATAAGCCCCATTGTGCGCAGGGCAAGGCTGATGATGCGACCCCGGATGGATTCTGTAATTGCATACTCCTCCATGAAGGCGACCCGTTCATCTTCTGCCATGAGGGCAAGCTCGCTTTCCAGCTTTGCGCAGGCAGAAATAACAGGGTATCCGGGGAATTTATTATCGAGGTTTTCTGCCTGGATCTTGCTTTCAGCTATGTTGTCTTCCGATGAGTTTACAACGACCATAAGGGGCTTCAGAGAGAGAAACTGGAACCCCCTGAGAAGCTTCTCGTCCTGCTGGGCAATGGAAAGTGCCGAAAGAGGTTTTCCATCATTCAATTGGGCAAGGCACTGGTTGAGGAGCGCTTCTTCCTGAGCAACGGCAGCACTATCCTTTTTCCCGCCCTGCTTGCGGATCCTTTCCAGGCGGGTCTCAATCTGGACCATATCGGAAAGGACGAATTCGCTGAGTATGGCGTGGAGATCGTTTTCCGCGCTGGCCGGAGTTGCACCGTCAAAATATCTGAGGGTGAGGATAAAGGCATCGCTCAAGCGCATCTGCTGGAGCGTCTTTGCGCTTATAGTGCTGTTCTTGACGTTGCCTTCCTCGATTGCAACCGTGTCGGCAAGTTCAATCCTTGCATGGACGGTTTTTTTCGGATTGAAGATCTTGGTCAGGATACCGAGACGTTCATCAGGTACATCGATGGTGGCAAGGTTTGTTTTATCGGAATAGCCCCCATCACCCTTTATGCCGCTTAATGCCTGAAAAAGCGTTGTTTTGCCTGAACCGGGATGGCCAATAACTGCTATATACATTTTTTCTCCTATGAAGAATATGCAGAGTGCCTTTGCGGCGCTTCCTTACAGTGTCTTATTATACCGCAAATTTAAGAAAAGGCAAAGTGAAGTAAAAACTGGCAATGGGCAACGGGTAAATAGGTAATACACGAAACATCAAATATAAATGCGTGCAGACGTTAGCCTTTGTTAACTTTACATAACCAGGTGCTTGTCGAGGACGCGGTACTGGAGCGCCTCGGCTACGTGAGCTTCTTCAATGTGTTCGGTTGCCTCAAGATCGGCGATGGTGCGGGACACCTTTAAGATTCTGTGAAAGGCCCTCGGTGACAGACCGTACTTTTCGACGGCCTTTTCGAGCAGGTTCTGGGCAGTGTCATTCAACGTGCAGTGTTTTTTTACTGTCTTTGCCGGCATCTGGCTGTTTGAGTATATCTTTTTGCCCTTGAAGCGTTCGTTCTGTATTGTTCGGGCATTGACAACCCTCTTTCTAATCTGTTCCGAGGATTCTTCCTCCCTGTCTAAAGAAAGCTCGCGGATTGTCACTGGCGGTACTTCGATGTGGAGATCCATCCTGTCAAGGAGAGGCCCCGAGATGCGTGAACGGTACTTGAGAATTTGTGAAGCGCCGCAGACACAAGCCCTCCTCTTGTCGCCGAAGTACCCGCAGGGGCAGGGGTTCATGGCGCCGACGAGCATGAATCGTGCGGGAAAGGTAATAGCATGGGTCACCCGTGAGATTGTTACATCGCCGTCTTCGAGGGGCTGTCTCAAGGAATTGAGGACATTTCGTTTGAATTCAGTGAACTCGTCGAGAAAAAGAACGCCATTATGAGCAAGGCTCACCTCCCCCGGTTTCGGCACATGTCCGCCGCCGATGAGGCCCGCATCGGAGATTGAATGATGGGGCGCCCTGAATGGGCGATCTATGATGAGTGATGTCCGGGAGTCTAAAAATCCGGCGATGCTGTGAATTTTAGTGGTCTCGATAGCTTCTTCGTAACTTAGCTGCGGTAAAACTGTGGGCAGTCTCCGGGCGAGCATGGTCTTACCGGAGCCGGGAGGACCTATCATGAGGATATTATGGCCTCCACTCGCTGCAATCTCAAGGGCCCGCTTTGCCTGCGGCTGTCCTTTGATGTCAGAGAAGTTGAGGCCATCGATCTTATCGCCCCCGTCATCTGCTTTTCTTGCATCGATGAATTGTTCCATTTCGCCATTGCCTTTAAAGAAGTGAACAATATCAAGCAGATGTCCTGCGCCATAGACTTTGATACCCCGTACAATGGATGCTTCAGGTCCGTTTTCGTGGGGTACAATAAGGTGTTTCATGCCTTCTTTTTCGGCGAGGATAGCAATGGGCAGTACGCCGCGTATACCTTTGATCCGCCCGTCGAGGGAAAGTTCGCCGGCTATGAGATAATCTTTTATAGCCGCTTCCTTCATAATGCCCATTGATGTGAGGATACCGATTGCTATGGGGAGATCAAACGAAGAACCTTCTTTACGTACATCGGCAGGGGCCAGGTTTATGGTAATGCGGTCACCGGGAAATTCAAAACCGGCGTTTTTAATAGCTGCCCTTACCCGCTCTTTGCTCTCTTTTACCGCTGTTTCAGGTAGCCCGACAATATTGAATGCCGGCAACCCGTTTGACAAATCTACTTCCACGTCGATCTTTATACCATCAATACCAAATATGGTTGCCGTTGTGATCTTTGAAATCATTATCCCCCCTTAACAAAAGTGAACAGTCGTCTTCACCACATCCTATTCACAATTTATCGTTGCTTTGCTTCCATACTCTTTACAATCTCCCGCACATCCTGCACCCGGTCCTTGCTGCATATAAGAATACCCTTTTTTGACGCAATAATAACAAGGTTCGAAACTCCTATAGTAGCGATTACCGTATTGCCGCCGACAACAACAGAATCTTTCGTGTCAATACAGATTGTACTTCCTTGTTTGTAATTACCCTCCTTATCGAGGTCGAGGACCCTTTGGAGTGATGCCCAGGTACCCACATCGTCCCACTTGAATATTGCCGGCACCATAAGAACATTACGGGCCTTTTCCATGAGCCCGTAATCAATCGATTTCCGCTCAAAATCCTTAAAAATGGTGTCTGCCTTTGTTTTTTTACCCTCTCTGAGGGCATCCTCAATAGCCAGCAGCCCCTTATAAAGATTGGGCATATGTTGCTCCAGGCCCTTAAGGATTGTTTTGACCTGCCAGATGAAAATACCTGCGTTCCAGTAATAATTACCGTCTTTAATATATTCAGTCGCCTTCTTGAGGTCCGGTTTCTCAACATAAGCATCGACAGCGAAACAGACGGCGTCATCAAAAGAACTGATTTTCTTTCCTGCCTTAATGTACCCGTAGCCGGTCTCAGGTCTTGTCGGTGTTATACCCATTGTAATGAGAGAATCATCTTTCTGCGCCAAGGCCACGCAATGCCGCATTGTATCGGCAAACTTATCAACATCAGGAACATACTGATCTGCGGGGAGGATAACCATAGTCGCCTTATCATCCCGGAGCAATAAGGTGATTGCCGCAAGCCCGATACATGCAGCGGTATCCCTTCCCGCGGGCTCAACGATGAAATTGTCACGGGGTAGGTCGGGGAGCTGTTTTTGTGCCACCTTCAGGTGTTTTTTACCGAGAACGATGAATATTCTCTTCTTCGGGACAAACCGTGCGGCCCTTTCCACTGTCAACTGGATAAGGGTTTTTTCTCCGGTAAGCTGTAAAAATGGCTTGGGTGCGTTTCCGGTGCTTAATGGCCAGAATCGCTCACCCTTGCCGCCTGCCATGATAACGCAAAAGGTGTGTCCTCCGAACGATTTGAGATTCTTTATGACATTCCCCCTCTGCTACAGATATTCAAGGAGCTTTGGCAGCACCTGGGAAGCGGATCCGGCAAAAAAGTAATCTGTAATGGATGACGTAAAAGGCGTCGGTTCAATATTAATTTCCACAACTGTCGCCCCTTTTGATTTTGCAATGTATGGTATTTCTGCTGCAGGATAAACAACTCCCGAGGTACCGATTATAAGCATGACCTTGCATTTATTTGCCTCCTCATTTGCCCGCAGCATGGCAACCATAGGAATACTTTCTCCGAAAAATACCACATCGGGCCTTAAGGCACTGTTACACTTCCCGCATCGCGGATAGGGTAAATCCTGGGTCATCTCGGTTGTAAGGGGAACACGTTTTGAACAGTTGCTACAGGTGAGCCAGCGATGGTTACCGTGGTACTCTATGACAGCACTGTTGGCTGCCACCTGGTGGAGACCATCAACATTCTGTGTAATCACTGATTTTAAATAGCCCTTTTTTTCCAGGGTGCTCAATGCGTTGTGGGCTGGACTCGGCCCTGATTGAATGATCACCTCAGACATTTCCCTGAGCATAACCCAGACTTTTTCCGGATCTGCTGTGAATGCACGTATGTGGGCATATTCCATGGGGTCATACTTCTCCCAGAGCCCCTGGCCGCCACGGAATGCCGGTATACCGCTGTCCACGGAAATGCCGGCGCCGGTAAAGGCAACAATATATGGATGTTCCTTAATGATGTCGGCAACTTTCTGATAATCTTCCATACCGGTCACTCCTTGTGCATACCTGCCTGGACAAAATCATGTCTGTGCGGTTTTGTTATTTATCACAACGTTTGGGAAGCATGTAATACAGGGGTGTTTTTCACCTGGTTTTCCGGCCCTTTCTTGTATTTTGAAAGGCAGGGATGATACCAAAACCATCTGCCTTCTTTACAGCCCTCTTTATTGCTTCCATAAGTACAAATTCGGCCAGTACTCCCACCTTGTTAATATCGGCCTCTTCCTCTAATGTACCCGTTGCCAGTGCAAAGACGAGGTCGCCGTCAAATGTTGTATGAACAGGGCTTATGGTTCTTATGAGTCCGCCCTGGGCCATCTGGGCAATTTTGGTGATATCTTTCTTGTTAAATTTCGCGTTTGTAGCGACTACACCGAGGGTTGTATTGACAATACCAAAATGCTTTTTAACAGCACCCTCTTTAATTTGTGTCACAGTGTTGGCAAAGTCGAGACTATTTTCCGACTTCCGTAAACCGGCTATGATTTTTCCCGTGACATTATCGATGATATCACCAAAAGCATTAACGACAACCAGGGCCCCTATCCTGAGTCCGTCAGGCATTGCCAGACTGCATGTGCCAAGGCCGCCCTTCATTGACCGGGGGAATTCAAAAAGTTTCCCGATGGTAGCTCCTGTGCCGGCGCCGATACTGCCCTCTTCTACTTCGCTGCCTGCCCTTAAGCAGGCTTCATAGCCCATGTCAGGGGTCGGTCTTGCGTGGGGGTCTCCGATGGTAAGATCGAAAATAACAGCAGAAGGCACAATAGGGATCCGTGCGACTCCCACATCGAAGCCCACTTTTTTTTCCTCCAGATACCGACAAACACCGCTTGCCGCATCGAGCCCGAAAGAACTGCCTCCGGCGAGAAGTATACCATGGACTTTCTCAACGATGTGGCCTATATTGAGGGCATCTGTCTGACGTGTACCGGATGCACTCCCCCGGACATCAATACCGCAGGTTGCCCCTTCTTCACAGAGGATGACTGTGCAGCCGGTGTATCCTTTAAAATCAGAAGCATGGCCGACCTTTAAGCCTTGAATATCGGTGATAGCATTAAACATGCGCAAACACCTTACCAGATGAAATATTTTCTGTCAATGAGACATTTTTTTCTGCAATGTGGCTGCTTTTTCTTCGTTTTCCTTTTTCAGATCTTCTTTCATTGTCTCAAGTTTTTTTCTCATATCATCGTCTTTGATGGAAAGTATTGAACATGCAAGAATGGCGGCATTTTTCCCTGCATCAAGACCAACGGTGGCTACCGGGATGCCCTTCGGCATCTGTACAATGGAAAGGAGGGCGTCGATTCCCTTGAGCGCCCCGTTGCTTGTGGGTACGCCGATGACGGGAAGCGTTGTGTGCGATGCCACAACCCCTGGCAGATGAGCTGCCAGACCTGCTACGGCAATAATCACCTCGATCCCCTCCCCGCGAGCGTTTTTTGCGTATTGTACTGTTTTGTCGGGATTGCGATGTGCCGAGGATACGTCAACTTTGTACTGAACTTTCATATCCTTAAGAAATTTGAGACCATCTTCTAAAACGGAAAGGTCGCTGTCACTCCCCATAAGGATTAATATTTTCGGTTTTTTCATTCAAACTCCTTATATCAATGAAGTGTTAAACAACAATCTACCATCATACACAAAAAAACTGATTTTTTCTATAGAGACCTGATTATAGCACGGTATTGCCTTTTTCATATATAGTTTGTAGTATAAAAGCATGACAATAATTGACTCCATAGGACAAATACCTCTTTTTCAGGGATTGCCCGAAAGACAGCTTGCCGAACTTGCCCGTATTGTCGGTGAGCGCCGTTGTGAAAAGGGCGAGGTTATCTTTTCGGAGGGTGATGAAGCAAAGGGGTTTTATGTGCTTCTTTCAGGTTGTATCAAAATATTCAAGCTTTCCCTGGAAGGAAAAGAACAGATTCTTCATATCATAGAGCCCGGTGAACCCTTTGCGGAAGTGGCAATGTTTGCAGGTTCAAGCTATCCAGCCCATGCAGAAGCATTGAAGGGGAGCCGTGTTATCTTTTTCCCCAGAGGTGGCTTTGAAACGCTCATTAAAAGAGATCCTGATCTTGCCATGAACATGCTTGCAATTCTTTCCCAACGTTTGAAATATTTTTCCCGACTTGTGGAGGACCTGTCCCTTAAGGAGGTACCCCAAAGACTGGCGGCTTATCTCCTCTATCTCGGCGGCAGCAAACATAGTACCTTGCCCGTAGACCTCAGTATTTCAAAGGGACAACTTGCAAGTCTTCTGGGCACTATCCCCGAGACGCTTTCCCGGATACTCAATAAAATGGCAGCCCAAGGTTTGATTGATGTAAAAGGCCGCCATATGAAGCTTTTGAAGAGAGAAGCCCTGGAAGCACTCGCCTCGGGCGAGAAGCTCTTGCTGCAATGACGGCGCAAAGCGAAGACTAATTGCTATACTTTCTGCTTTGCACGCTCTTCTTCTGAGTACCTGAATATTTCAAAAACCGATACAAAGAGGGCAAGAACGAGGGGTCCCATGATGAGACCTATGAATCCGAACAGTTTTATACCGCCGAGGATACTGAAGAATATTGCGATGGTAGGCATCTTCATCTTTCCCTTCATAATAAGCGGCCGTAGGATATTATCAACAGAACTTATGGCGAAAATACCGATAAGAATCAGGGTAATACCTTTCCAAAAAAAACCACTGAACAAAAGATATCCTGCGGCAGGCACCCAGATAATTGCAGTGCCGATCATAGGGATAAAGGAAGCCATGAACATGGAAAGCCCCCAGAGTACCGGAGAGGGTATTGCAAGAATGGCAAAGGCAGCGCCTCCGATTATACCCTGCGCAACGGCAACAGTGACGCCGCCATACATAGTTGATACAATAACATCTTTTGTCTGTTGCATCAGTTTCTCTTTCTGTTTCTTTGAAAAAGGCATAAAATTACCGATTGTCTCAACAAACACGGGTCCATCACTGAGAAAAAAGAATATTGATAAAAGCGCAAAAACGAAATTAATCGCAACGGAGACAACATTACCGACACCACTTGTGACGAGGCCTAAAGATTCCTTGCCGATTTTCGTTATATTATCGGCAATAGCTTTCTGAAATTCCTGCTCAGTGATGTGAAATAAGGAGAGCGCCTTATTAACGAGTGCGTTTGCGGTAGGATGTTTTAATAACGTTTTCAGAGAATCAAAGCTCCCGCTTTCCATCTTTTCAATGAGTGACAGGACTTCCTGGGTGAGAAGGTAGGCCAGGTATGAAAAAGGACCGAACAGAACAATCAATATGACAGTGAGCGTCAGAAGCGATGCAATGGATTTTTGCTTAACAAAACGAAGGATAAATGAAAAGATCGGATAGAAGATAATAGAAATAACAATGGCCCACATGATGGCCGACAAAAAAGGGCTCATTATCTGAAATGTCAGATAACCGAGCACCAGCGTTATAAGTGCCATAACAATGAAATAGAATTTATTATCGGCCATCTTTGTGCAGACCCCCTCTAAGCTTTAATCTTTTGATAGTCGATATTGTTTAAAAAAGCGTTACCAAATACGTCTCAGCTCTGTTTCTCTTTTTCGTATGCCTCTTTGCCGGCTTCTACGGCTCTGGTAATAACGTTTTTTTCCTTTTCTATGAATTCCTTTCCTTTCTCCACATACGTTGTCGCTTTGCCTTTAACCTGACCCATATAATCTTCTGCCTTTTCTTTCGCTTCTTCGGCAAGGTCCTTTATTATTTTGCGGGTTTCTTCTCCTGTCTTTGGCGCTGTAAGAAACGCAACGCCTGCCCCGATTAACCCACCGATAAAGAATGAAAGAAGCACCGTGCCTGCACTAAATCCGCTGTCTTGCTGTCCCATAAGTTACCTCCTGTTTTTTGTTGAATTTTTTTACCGCTTTGCTAATATATTCTTAAGAAAATACCCAAAACCGGCTTTTATCCCGGCTTTTATCCCCGATACCTGAATAAACGAAGTTGTCGTAACCATGCCCACGACTGAGCTTATCTGTTTTACATTTTCTCCGATCTGCCGGATAGAGCCCGAAAATTCTTTTACATCGTCGGTAACGGTGCCTACGTCGTCAGTTATTTTCCGTACACTCCGCAGAGTCATCTGAAGTTCTTCAGTTGTTGATTTCAGTGTCTCTTCGGATGTCGCCATATGCTGCCTCAACGAAATTAAAGTCTTTTTCAACTCATAGAGAAAGTAAATGACAAAACCCACAAGCACAAGAAAGGCAAGGGTTATAAGACCAAGAAATATACTATTCATAACACCCCCTGAAGTGATGAGCTGCATGGAACAATTTGAAAAAAACCACAAATAAGTCGCAGCCTATTAACATTATAGTCATTGTATTCATCCTTTGCAATGTATGAAGCCATATTTTTCTTATTGCAGCAGACCGTATCATTGCGGTAGGTTCTTGACCGCAACCGATGATTACACATATAATAAGGCAACATAAAATGTAAGGGAGGCAACAATGAAAGCAGTTATGCTCTTTGGAAGCCCACGGAAAAACGGGAATACGATTCAACTGGCCAGGATCATGACGGATACACTGAAAGAAAAGGGGCATAGCGTTCGTATGCTCTATCTGAACGACCTCAATATCAGGCCCTGCCAGGGTTGCTGCACCTGTCTTAAGACGGGCCTTTGCAAAATTAACGACGATATGAAGGACTTACGGAAATATATTTTGGAATCCGATCTTGTTATCTATGCGACCCCGATTTACTGGTTTGGACCTTCCGGTCAATTGAAGCTTGCCATGGACCGCTCAATTGCATTCATGGACGAAGACTACAATTCACGAGTTGCAGGGAAAAAGGCAGTTACCCTCATGACCTGCGGGGACACTGATATCGATACGTGCAGACCTACGCTGGATATGTTCAAAAAGACTTTTGATCTCCTCAAGCTTGACTACGTGGGAAGCGTTGAGGCGCTGGGTTGTGAAGCAACGGGTGACATCAAGGAAGAATACAAGGAGAAAACGAAAAAGCTCGTTGAATCTATTGCATGAACGTTAGCGGACCACTCTACTTTGCAACAAAAAAGGCCGGCAAGGCTATCTGGGATTATAAAATGCTCAAAGAGGGCGACAAGGTCATTGTTGGCGTCTCCGGGGGTAAAGACAGCCTCTGCCTCCTCAGGATTTTGAAGGAACGGATCAAGTTCGTCCCCATCCGCTTTGAAATTGTGGCATGCTTTGTTGACATGGGTTTTTCATGGATTAACAAGGATATTCTCGTAAAACATTTTGAAGAGGAATCCGTTCCATATATCATTGCCCCGGCCCCTGAGCAGTGGAAGGGCGAGGGGGTGGATTTTGGATGTTTCTGGTGCAGTTGGAACAGGAGAAAGGCCCTTTTTGACCTTGCCCGTGATATTCATGCGACGAAGATCGCCTTTGCCCACCATATGGATGATATCATCGAAACAATGCTCCTCAATCTCTTCTTTCAGGGTGAAATAGGAACTATGCAGCCCTGCCAGGAGATGTTCGACGGCGAGCTTTCCATTATACGCCCTCTCGCCTATGTTGAAGAAGTGGACCTGGCTCACCTCGCAGAAATTCTTGAGCTGCCAGTTATCTCATCTCAGTGCCCTCACGGTGAAACCTCAAAAAGAAAACTTGTGAAAGGGGTCATCGAGGAACTCTACGGTCACAATAAAAACGTGAAAAAGAATATCTTCAGAAGCCTGGCGAGGATACGGAAGGAATATCTGCTGAACAAACCTTTAGACGTGCTGTAATTCCATTTCTAAATCAGAGATAGCGCTTTGATTTAGAAATGGAATAAGGCAGGAAGCAACCTCCAGAACACCCAGAAAATCAGTATTGCAATAAGCGCTGCAATGAGAAAATAATTCATGACAACCGGCGCCACGGAGGGCAGTTTATTCATCTGTTTTACGGGTATAATGCTGATGATAACCATGAAGAGAAGAAAGAATGAAAAGGGGTTGGAGACAAAAGCCCCATGAAAGTCCCCCTTTGTCATGGAAAGTATTGCTCTCGTCATTCCGCAGCCGGGACAGGGAATGCCCGTTAGCGCCTCAAAGGGGCAAAATAACGGGAGAGAGCTCCCCACTCTGTCTGCAGAAACAATACCCGCGCTATGTAAGACGATAACGCAGAGAAGAAGACCTGCAAAGGTAAGAGCAAGCCTTCTCGGGATGAGACATTTTTCCATGTTACTTCTCGAAGAACTTATTGATCTCATTCTGCTGAATGGCATCGACAATGACATGAAGTCCAAAGAGAGACATTACAAGGGAGAGTACCGGCAGATCGTTTGATGGCGCTCTCCCGTCCCTTTTCTGTATTTCTACGATAGCCTGTGCCATGATGTACTCATAATAGACGTTAAAGAGAAAACAGGTAATGATGGACACGAAGAACCACAAAACAAAACTGAACCTCTTTTCCTTCAGCAAATGGTTTAGCGCCCGCATCTGCCTTGCCTGCCAGAAAAACCAGTAGATGCCGCAGGTAATGATGGACAGAACAATATCGAGGGCAATGTTTGATACAAAAGACCCTGTTTGTGGCCCCGTCCCCTGAGGCTTAGGAACGTTGCCATAACCGACATTTCCCTGTGAAGCGCCAGTAGAGCAACCGCAACCGGAGCAGAAGAGAGCGCCTTGAGGAATCTCTTTTCCACAGGAAGGACACTGCACCGGGCCGCCAACCTGTTTGCCGCATTTTACGCAAAACTTGTCTTCTTCCTGGTTTTCCTGACCACAGTTTGGACAAAGCATATTATTCCCCCTTATTCGTCGTTCTTCCGATTTTACCAGTGACTTAATAAAATGAAAAGGATAATTTTTACATACTTGATATTATTGGCAGTTTTAGTGTCCGCTGAGTCAATACTATTCTATCACCATATTGTCGCAGAGAGATCTTTATATAGCCCTCTATACCAGAGTTGAAGAAATGCAGAGTGCTTTTCTGAAAATTGGCCTTTACAAAAAAGTGCTTTCCCGTTAGTCTGATAAGGGATATGGAGGGTATTACGCCCCGGTTGCCCATATGTTTTTTGGGTCGGGCCGATTATCCTTCCCGGATTGAAAATCATTCACAGGCGAAATAGTATGGGACTGATATGGATCAATGATGTTTCAATAAGGTTTGGCGAACCGCCGCTATTGGATGGTGTTACGCTCCAGATTGAAGCCGGGGAGAGGATCGGCCTGCTGGGACGGAACGGTTCAGGTAAATCGACCCTTATGAAATTGCTGGTTGATCAGATTGCGCCCGATACAGGCGGGATTATTCGTAGCGGTGATGTGAAAACCGCCATGCTCCCCCAGGATGTCCCCGATGATCTTGCGGGCACGGTTTATAATGTTGTGGCCTCCGGTGGTCAGGAACATGCGGACCTGCTCAGAGAATACCATGATCTCACTTTTCAAATTGCACGGAGCCGCGATGGCGGACTGCTTAAGAAGCTCGAACGGGTCCAGCACCAGATCGATACGTCCGGTGCGTGGCATTACCACCAGCGCGTGGAGACAGTCCTTGCACGGACTGAACTGGATGAAAATGCCGAGTTTAAGTTTTTGTCCGCAGGTTTGAAACGCCGGGTCTTTCTGGCCAAAGCTCTGGTGAACGAGCCGGACCTCCTGTTATTGGACGAACCAACAAATCATCTTGACATCAATACCATCCTCTGGCTTGAAGATTTTTTGCTCAAATATGACAAGACGCTCATGTTTGTTACCCATGACCGGGCATTTCTCCAGCGACTGGCGACACGTATCGTGGAAATTGACCGGGGCCGCCTTGTATCCTTTGCCTGCGGCTACGGGACCTATCTCGAACGCAGACAGGCCTTGCTGGAGGCCGAGGAAAAGCAGTGGCATGAATTCGACAGGAAATTGGCCAAGGAAGAGATCTGGGTCAGGCAGGGGGTCAGGGCACGACGTACCCGCAACGAGGGCAGGGTCCGGGCGCTCAAAACTATGCGCGAGCAGCGGGCACGCAGACAGGAACAGGCCGGTGTCTCCAGACTCGTCATCCAGGAAGCGGAACGCAGCGGCCGGATGGTTGCCGATGCTGAGGCGATCTCTTTTGCCTGGGACGATAAGAAGATTATAGAAGCATTCTCTACCACTATCATCCGCGGCGACAAAGTGGGTATTATCGGACCGAACGGGTCCGGCAAAACCACCCTCCTCAAAGTCCTCCTCGGTGACCTCAAACCGCAGCAGGGACAGGTCAAATTAGGCGCCAACGTCAGGATTGCCTACTTTGATCAACTCCGGGCACAGCTCGACGAGGACAAAACCCTGCGGGAGAACATTGACGGCGGCAATGATATGATCATTGTGGGCGGAATATCGCGTCATGTCGTCGGTTATCTTCAGGATTTTCTCTTTTCGCCGGAAAGGATCATGTCGCCGGTGAGGACCCTCTCCGGTGGTGAGCGCAATCGACTGTTGCTGGCGAAACTCTTCGTCATCCCCTCCAATGTGCTTGTCCTCGATGAACCTACAAATGATCTTGATGCCGAAACCCTCGAACTTCTCGAAGACCGACTCCTCGAATACAACGGCACGATCCTCATGGTCAGTCATGACCGCGAGTTTCTCAATAATGTGGTGACATCAACGATTGTCTTTGAAGGTGAGGGCCGCCTGGAGGAATATGTCGGTGGTTATGACGATTGGCTCAGACAGCGTAGCGTGCCGGCTGAGGCGCCGAAGTCCACGGTGTCAAAACAACAGAAAGAGAAGAAGACAAAACTTCCGAAAGAGAAACAGAAACTGTCTTTTAAAGAGACACGGGAACTGGAAGGATTGCCGCAGGCAATCGAAACACTTGAAGAAGAGAAAAAGCGTTTGATGGAGACGTTAAATTCCCCTGAATTTTACACAAGCCGCGATTCAGCTAAGATAAATGCGGCCAACGATCGGCTGGCATCCCTGGACATTGAACTGAATGAGGTATATTATCGTTGGGATGAGTTGGAAAACTTGGTGCAGAAGTTTTCCAACGAGGTTTTATAACATAGTTGATGGCGAATGCCGATAGGATTTCCGGCATTTATTGTTAGTTATTCTTCTAAAGAGGAGGAACTTATGGAGATGCAGTGGGATGTAATACTGGAATTTTCTGACGGGCACAGTGAAGAGGCAACGCTGTCGCGTCCTTTTAAGCCCGAAGAAAACCTCGTGAGCGTTCTGCTGGCGAAGAGCGGCGAGACCAAATTCCTCCATTTAGACACATTGTGTTGTATCCTCATGATACCGAAGGATTTCCCCTTGCCCGGCAAGGAACATTCCCATGAGCTTGTCATCACAGTAGCAGGAAAACGCCATCAAGTGGCCATACCTGAAGACCAGCATATAAAAACAGGTTTCTACGGTATATCCAATGAAGCTGATAATCCTTACAAGCTCGTTTTTTTCCCTGCCCGCGGAGTCAAATCCAGGGAAAAGCTAACCCCTTTGGGCGCCATTCTCGAAGAAAAGGACCTCGTAACGTCATATGAGATTGAAAAGGTTATGGAGGAACAGAAGCAGCTCAGGGAAAAACGGTTGGGCACAATCATTTCCGAAGAACATGGTCTCCCCCAGAAAACCATAGAAAGCGCCATAGATGCTGCATACCGGGAAGGCAGGATCTCAGCCCAGATGAGGGTTGGTGATATACTTATAGAGTCCGGTCTGGTTACAAAAGAACAGGTGGAAAGCGCCGTTGTCGGCCAGGAGAAAGGCAGAAATAAGAGGATAGGGGTCTTACTGGTCGAAAAGGGGCTTATTACGGAGAAACAACTCCTCATGGCCCTGGCAGTCAAGTTTCATCTCCCCTTCATAGACCTTGACACCATAACCCCCACGCAGGAGGCCCTGAACTCGCTGCCTATCGATATCGTTCATAGACTCAAAGTCCTTCCCATAGAAAATGATGGAAAACGGGTTGTAATTGCAACATCAGAGCCTACTGATCTTACCCTCTACGACACCCTCCGTTTCTATTTTCAATCAAAACAATATGTAGATCTCGTATTGGCCGTACCGAAACAAATTTCCGCCGCTATACTCAAATATTATACAAAAAACGAGTATATGGTCGCTGATATCATCAGCGGTATGGCTGAGAATGTTGTCTATGAGGACTCTGAAATAAAAGAGACGGATGCTGTTTCAGAGTCTGATTCCCAGGTCGTCTCCCTTGTAAACCAGATACTCATCGATGGTTTTGGTAAAGGCGCTTCCGACATTCATTTCGAACCGGGTGGCCGTGACCAACCGGTTCAGGTGCGATACCGCGTTGACGGCAGATGCCGCATAGTCCATACAATTCCCCGAACCTTCAAAAATGCGGTCATCTCCAGGATCAAAATCATGTCCAATCTGGATATTTCGGAAAGACGGAAACCACAAAGCGGAAAGATTATTATATGGCACAAGAACAAACAGATCGAATACAGGGTTGAAATCACCCCCACAGTGGGAAAAAACGAAGATGCAGTGCTGAGAATCCTAACCTCTTCCGAACCCCTTCCTCTTGAGGAGATGGGTTTTTCTCAACCTAATCTTCAGTCCATGAAAGGCATCCTGTCCCAACCTTATGGCATCATACTCTGCGTAGGTCCTACGGGCTCAGGGAAAACCACAACTCTTCATGCAACGCTCAAGTACCTCAATACGCCTGAAGTAAAGATCTGGACTGTTGAAGATCCCGTAGAGATTACCCAGAGGGGATTAAGACAGGTCCAGGTTCTGCCGAAAATAGGAGTAACCTTTCACGAGGTCCTTCGTTCCTTCCTCCGTGCCGATCCCGATATTATCATGATTGGAGAAATGAGGGACACGGAGACGGCAAAAACGGCCATTGAAGCGTCTCTTACGGGTCATCTTGTACTGAGCACTCTCCATACGAACAGCGCCCCGGAAACAGTGGTCCGTCTTATCGATATGGGTATTGACCCCTTCAATTTTGCTGATGCTTTCCTCGGAGTGCTCGCCCAGCGCCTTGCCCGGCGTATCTGCAATAACTGCAGAACACCCTACCATCCCGACAGAAAGGAGTATGACAGACTGGTACAGGTATATGGCGAAGCCTTCTTCACAAAACATATCAATATGCCTTACTCCCCGGACTTCCTCCTGATGAAGGGTGTCGGTTGTGAAGCATGCAATGGGACTGGATATAAGGGACGGATTGCCATTCACGAATTACTTATCAGCACTGAAGGACTGAAGACTATGATACGCCGTAAAGCGGGCGTTGACGAACTGAAGACGCTGGGGATTGCCCAGGGGATGAGGACTCTTCTCATGGATGGCATTCAGAAGGTCATCCAGGGTTCTACAGACCTGAAAGAGGTCCTGCAGATATGTCGCTACGAAAAAAGAGATGAAGGATCTAATGGTTGACCGCAGGACAGCTATTTCACGAGCGGCAATCCTGCCGATTTCCAGCCTGT